>JAUWHQ010000204.1 GCA_030605805.1 Methanosarcinales archaeon
GATGTCACCCCGAGATTGCAACCGCGCTGATGGCAGGTGAGCATGGTCCTGCAAACTGCATCTGCCACGGCTACAATCCAAACCACAGTGCGGGAATGGCGGGCACTGATTTTGATATCAATATGAAGCACAATCTCTCGAAGAACATCTACTGCACGAGCTGTCACTCCGAGTACGATGACGTCACAGGCGAGATCGATATCGGGAGTGGCGCAAGCGGGATCGACCAGTCAGCACACTACATCATCAACACATCGAAGAGGGCGATGCTGTACAATCATTCTGCGCAGCAGTTCGGGTAATTCAGGTAGACCACTTCGTCTCCATCCACCGCGGAATCTGTCCCGAATCAGGAGGTCCGACCATCACCTCAAGTCCGGTGGTATCCTCGACATCTCCTTGCAGCCGCGCAGCGAGCCCCGGAAGGATGACGATGCCGTGATCGGTTTTCTCTCGCACATCAAAGTTAGCAGAATTGAACATATCCTTGATCTTGCCGGCATTCAGCTGCCCGCCAGCCACCGCAGCCTCCACACCGATGCCGTCGGTATCCACCACGCCGAGGTAGCAATCGATGCTGTTGGACGCCAGATCACTCTCCACGGTGTAGTATGTCAGCGCAAAGTTCGTTGTCACAAAGACCGGCGATTTGCGATCTGGCGAGCCGATCTCAAAGACGCCAGCATCGACCATCACCGGTTTTCGGGGGTCGGTGTAGACTGTGTCCCTGACATGCAGTTCAGGCAGCAGCGAGTATGGCTCGATGCTGTGCAGGATCAGGATATCAGCGTACCTGACCGTGAAGATGGATGCAAGCACGCTCTCCCAGTATGCCGCACTGACGCCGTCCATCTCCTTCCACGCGGTCATGGGTACCGCCATCAGCGGGTATGCGATATCGGTCTGTTCGGCAATTCCTGCACGCCGCAGCTTCAGAAAGTTCTCAAACGAGTCACGAAGCCCTGTTCCGGTCGGGACAGTCCCCGGATCGAGCACCAGATCCGTGATGCCCATCGACTCGAATGTCACTGCAAGCGATTTTAGCGCGTCAAGATCGTTTGGCGCAGAAAGCACCACAGGAACCTGATATCTGAGTACAAGTTCTGCAACCTCGCGCCAGTTCTCGGTTGTGGCGGCATAGACCAGTGGTCTTCGATCAGCGGCAACCGCGAGCCCGGCAGCAAGAACCGTTGCATCAAGCGAGCAGAGCAGGAGCGGCAGTTCGGTCGTTTCCATCACCGTTCTCACGGCTTTTGCGAACTGACCTGCGCCTCCTGATACGCACCTGATCGCAACCGCATCAAGCGTCAGGAAATCCCCTATATAGAATTTTTTGAAATTCTGGATGTCATTGACACGATCGATGAGTTCTTTCTCGTCCATCGTGTCGTACACGTCATAAGCAAACGCTGTTTTATTGTAAAAAGTCAGTTTGTGGCGGTACAGCACATCATCCCCGCCGATCGTGACCTTATGTTCGCCGGTCCCGACGGTGACCTCGCGTATCTCAGGGGCAAGGAGTTTGATGAGCGTGGCGTAATCTTCCTTGTGCTCGGCATCGAGCAGCGGCGGGCAGTCCTTTGGCTTCCTTGCCCGATCGATCAGGTGCGAGGCAAACGCCATGCACGTTGGCTCCTCACACTCGCCGCAATTGGTCTTCGGCAGGTACTCATAAGCCTGCAACGGACTGTTGATCTTCATCCTTGGGGGTCGGTGCGCTTATATGCGATTATCTTCCGCCGATCCGCGTTCGATCGATCCTGATGCCGGTCGGGGTCGTGATCACAAGATCGTCGCCGAGCCCTGCGATGTCACCATCCACATCGCTCACCACCTCTCGCAGGTCGCGAAGCGCGCGTTCGAGCATCATCTGGTCCCGTTTGATCGCCGAGATATCAACGACCACGACGTTTCCATCGTAAATCTCCTTTTTCAGCTCGGGGATCCCGTCCAGATTGCTCAGTTCGGCGACACGAATGTATGTCTCGGCTGGCTCCGGTTCCATGACTTCCTCGTATTGCGAAAGATCCAGTTCGGCATATTCACCCTCA
Organism: Methanosarcinales archaeon; assembly: GCA_030605805.1. Classification (GTDB taxonomy): domain Archaea; phylum Halobacteriota; class Methanosarcinia; order Methanosarcinales; family Methanogasteraceae; genus Methanogaster_D. The sequence continues at coordinate 2,052 of JAUWHQ010000204.1, forward strand.
GTCGGCTTCGGCATCGGACCAAACAACAGTTCTTTGATCTTCATAGATACTTATGCGCAATCTGTGCATATTAATCTATTCGGTCATGCTGCCTGCTCGTGTCCGCATCAATCACACCCATCCACCATTCGTTTTCATCGATAATCCGCACCTCGCTGCTCTTGCAGTCGTTTGTCAGGTAGCAATGGAGTTTTATCAGCGTGACAGACTTTAAAACTCGCATTCCGCACCCATGGCTCAGGTACCCTCTGCACGTTTTATTATGTATGCGAAACGCCACTAAAATCCGCGCAATCTCTGACACCCAAGGTCCGGAAAGCGACCATCGCCACACCAGAGCCCATCCATGCACAACCCTTACGAAATATCTTGACAGACCTATATAAAAAATAGCAACCCCCCCCCCTTGCACACCCCCTCACCCCAGATACCCCTGATACGCCCCGCGATACCCCTCTGTCCCGCTCTCAAGCCTCACAAACAACAACTGCACGACACGCGCCCCCTTCTTAAGCCGAAACCCATGTTCATTAAACACGATAAGCAAGCACTCGCTCCTGCCCTCGTAACCGGCATCCCAGACCGCGGTCTCCACGCTCGCGCCGCACCGCAAGAGACTCGACCTCGGTCTTGCGATTGCGATCATGTCCTTCGGGATGTGGACGATCTCGCCAGAAACGATCTTGTAGCTGCCAGCGGGGAGATCGATCCAGTCATCGCAACCATCATCATTGAACCGGAGTTCGGTGCATTCGGAGAGCACGCGCTCGCTGTTCTCAAATGCAATCGATCCCATGCCCGTAAACTCAAAAACACGATCAACCGTAAGCTCGCAGCCATTCACCTGTACCTGGGTCTCGGGATCGATCATACCCTCCACAAGCGGAGGATCTGTGCGCATCAGTTCGGTAATCTCGTTCTTTGATAAAATCATAGCAATCACAACTCCAATCACAGTTCTTTTTTTTATGGCATATACACTATAACGTCCAGTCACTCTACGCACCATTTTCATTTACGAAAAAGTATATCGCCAGCCCCCACCCGAAGGGCATTTCTTACTCGCAAACTTTTCACAAAAGTTTGATCAAAAACTGACTTCCGACCCGAAGGGCAGTTTTTACTCGATTTTTTGTGAAAAAATCGTTTTTTAGTTCCCTCTCAGTTGTTCGCCGACCAGCGAGTCAGCGGTCGCAAGGAACGTATCGGCTGCATCATCCGCCTTCGGAATCGCCGCCCCTGACGCGATGCTGTGCCCGCCGCCCCTGCCCCCTGCGGCTTCCGCCGCCACCCTGAGCACCTCTGCAAGGTCGAGCCCGCGTGCGATCAGGCTTTTTGTGCCTCTCGCCGATATCTTGATCCGGTCGTCGCTCTCATTTAACACGATACACGGCTTGTCCGGGTGCAGGAATCTGGTGACCGTGCTTGCGATGATGCCTGTCGCTTCGGCGTCGTGGAGTTGCAGGTATTTGATGTGGTCTTTTTGCATGATGCCAGGCTCCGCGAGCCGCATGTCCTTCACAAGGGTGCGCTGGTAATCGACCGACGCCTGTGCGGCATGCGAGACGCCCGATTGATCACGCAGGCAGAGAGATAGCGCAAGTCCAGTCTCGCTTAACCGGGCGCACGCATGAAGCGCAGAGACAAAGTCATCGACGTTCCGGATCACCTCGCGGTGCAGCAGATAGACGTCGCCGATGATCGTTTCGATGGCGTCAGGGCTGCCCCTCTTTAGCAGCTTGAGTGTGAGTGCCGTTGCGAGTTTTCGAAGCTGCGGATCACTAAGTTCACTCAACCTGCCGCTCACCCCGATTTTCTCGAGAAAAACATCCACCTTCGCCCTGTCGCCTGTGAAATCGAGGTATATCTCGATATTTCGCTCAAGCAGATCCGCTATGTCCCCGTCTCCGATCCGGATCCCTTTTTTAACCGTTATGATGCCATTCTGCACGCCATCGTTCAGGATATCCCTGTTCGCCCCGATCATTAACTGCTTATCCCCGATCGCGCCCGCAATCGCAAGCCCGCACAGATCGATGTTCGCTCTATTAAGCCCCTTTGCAACCGCATAAGCCGCGCCCGAAGCCGAGAGCTCGAATGCGCCGTCGATCCCCACAAGATGCGGATTCACATGCGGGCATGAGAGGTCATCGATTGGGGTGTGGTGGTCGATCACGAGGACGTCCCCTGCGACCTCTGATACGACGTCCGGGTGCCCGCTCCCCATGTCGCAGAAGATCGTGAGCATCCGGTCAGCGTCAGCATTGTTGCCATCAGCGCGCTCTTCATTCAGCCGTTTCGCAAGTCCGTGGTCGAGCTGGCTGATGATGGTCGCCTGAAAGCGCTTCCCGAGCCTTATGAGGGCGTGGCATACGATGCCTGCTGCAGTGATTCCATCAGCGTCGTGGTGCGAGATGACCCGGGCTGCACCGTGGCTGAGGATCGGTCGCGTGGCATCAGATATGTTCAGTTTTTCAATCATGCCTTGGATTTCGCGAGATGTGATTCTGTATTAATATGGTCTGTGATCTGTGGTCTGATGGTCTGTGATAAAGCCATTTCCACAGAAGTTATGAGATCACGATCTCTCATTCACGACAATTCGTGATAAACTTTTTCACCGACATGAGATGCCACATTTCCGAATGCCCGAAACCAAAAAGGAGCAGACCCGGGAAGACCTGAATCGCCGCTATCTCCGTATCACTCTATCATGAATTCATCGCCGTTTTCGGGCGCTACCGCATCGATTTTGTGTTCCGAGATCCACGATGCAAAATCGACGGGGTTGTTGCCGTGCATCACAAACACGATCTCGCCGCCGAGGTTGCAGAACTTGCGCACGATCGCCTTCAACTCACGATCTCCGCAGTGGGCAGAGAAATCGTACTGCTCCACCTGCATGCCCAGACGCAGTACCCGCTTCCCGATCGTTATATGGTTGTGCCTGAGCGCATGATATCCATTGGTGCCCTTGACCTGATATCCGGTCAGCAGAATCTTGCTGTACCGATCATCGTGCAGTTTGTGGATATAATAGAGCGCAGGTCCGCCATTCAGCATCCCTGCGGTCGTAACGATGACAGAAGTATCCTTCAACACTTGTGCCCGCTTATTCGGTCTCACCACGGTAGCATTGTCGAACGCCTGCTGGAGCGCGCTATGATCCCGCAGGTATTCAGGGTACTGTATCATCATGCGGAACACATCGACCCCCATTCCATCAACATAAGGGTGCAGCCCGTATTTATGTAGTATCATCAGGATTTCCTGCGTTCTTCCGATCGCAAAACATGGGATGATTGCGTTGCCGCCATTCTCGATTGTTTCGCGGATCGAATCAACGAACGCACGCTCCAGTTCCTCTCTCGGGGCGTGATCGGTGCCGTAATACGTGCTTTCCATGATCAGGATGTCGGCTTTGGGCTGCTGATCAGCACGGTTTAGCAGGCGCGTATCTGTGAGGTTCACATCGCCGGTGTACAGTACTCGGGTCCCGTTCTCATCCTCAAGGAGAACCGATGTCGAGCCAGGGATGTGCCCTGCATCATAGAGTTGCGCCGTGTGCCTGCCGCAGCAAAACGCCTCCCTGTAATCGATGGTGCTGGCATGCCTCACAAACTCATTGATATCCTCTGCATAGAACGGCGGCACCTGTCTCGCACGCTCCGCGATCGAAAGCGTGTCCTTCGCCAGAAACGCTGCGAGATGCTTGGTAATCGGCGTAGAATAGACCTGCGGGCAGACATCCATGATATTTGGCACCAGTCCGCAATGATCGAGATGACCGTGTGAGATGATGATCGATTGTGGCTGGATTCCGTTCAACGGATATGATGGCGGATGATCCTGCGACTCACCCGGTTTTATCCCGTAGTCGAGCAGAATTTCATCGTCGACCAGAACTGCTGATCTGCCAACCTCCCTGCATCCACCAAGAAACCGCAATGAACAATCCATGCTAAATAAGTGAGCGCTTCTGACTGATAAACATGCGGTGCAACACATAGGTTTAAGTCTGTATTACTATGATTGATGTATATCGGAAAACGGACAAACCCGATCGTGTGCCGCTATAGCTCAGTTGGTAGTAGCGCGTGGCTGTTAACCACGAGGTCACAGGTTCGAGCCCTGTTGGCGGCGTTCATGGGCCCGTAGCTTAGCCAGGTCAGAGCGCTCGGCTCATAATTCTCTAAGTGGGAAACCGAGCGGTCCTGCGTTCGAATCGCAGTGGGCCCATCTCCAAAAAAACCCGGGGTCTTTTTTTGTGGTAGCAGGTTCGTGGCAAGCGTTTAGCTACCACACAAAACCAGCTTCTTGTAGGATTTTCGGCAGAACGACACATTCTCAAAATCAGCGCCAAAAGATCACAAATTTGTTGTGGTCGAATTGATCCCACACAAGCGGTAAAAGCCACCGGATTTAACCACAGAGGACACAGAGAGCACAGAGTTTTTAAATCGATCCTCTGTGTCCCTCTGTGCTCTCTGTGGTTGTATTCCCTACCGATGTCGTTTATGTCAATCGCGGTGTTATGCATCCAACTGACCATTACAAATCCTGCTATTATTCCGAACCATCTGACCCCTCCGGGCGGTGTGGCACCCTCTTTGGCAGCTTGAATGCAAACGTGCTGCCAGCGCCTGCCTCGCTCGAAGCCCAGATCATGCCGCCGTGTTTACGGATGATGTTTGCCACAATCGCAAGACCAAGACCCATGCCCTTGCTCTTCTCGACCTGCCAGAACTCCCCAAAGATCTGCGGCAGATCCTCATGTGCGATGCCGATGCCGGTATCGCTGACGGCAATCCTGACCCAATCGCCGGCATCGACTCCGGTGATCGATATGCTGCCTCTGTCCGGCGTGAATTTGATCGCATTGTTGAGCAGATTCACGAGAACCTGCTTCAGACGGTCGCAGTCCCCCTCGATGACGATGCGGTCCGGAATATCGATGGTGCATGAGATACTCCTCTTCTCGGCGAGCCGCCCCATATCTGCCGCGATATTCCTGATCAGCTCGGATAGGTCCAGTTCGGCGATGTTCAGCTCCAGCCTGCCTGCCTGTATTAATGATACGTCGAGTATGTTGTTGATCAACCGTGCCAGCCGATCGCTGTTTGAGAGGACCTTTGAAAGAGCGTCTTTTTGCTTGACGTTCAGTTCTCCGAGCATTCCGTCAGCCACGAACTCGGTGAATCCCATAATCGATGTGAGCGGGGTTCGCAGTTCATGGGATGCGATGTTTATAAAGTTCGTCTTGAGTTCATCGAGTTTCTTCAGTTTTGCATTTGCTCTTCGCAGTTCTTCGGTCACGTTCTTCATCCGGGTGACATTACGCAGCACCTCGACATAGCCGATGATCGTCCCGTCAGCACCGCGCAGCGGCGCACCGCAGGTCATGATTGGAACGCTCCTACCATCCCTGTCGGTGACATCCATCTCCCAGCATACGCCGGCGCCATGATCGCCGGCAGATTCACGAAGCCGACATCGCGGCTCGCATGCGTCGCTTGGGAATACGTCATAACAGAGCTTTCCGATGATTGTTTCTTCCGGGACGCCTGTGAGATCCTTGCAAGCATGATTTGCCATGATTATCCTGAAATCGGTATCGGTTACGAACACACAGTCCGGTATGCTCTGGAGTATGCTCTCAAGCTTGCTTTTCTGGTTTTCAAGATCGAGATTGGCAAGAACTATCTTGCCACGCAGTTTCCTGTGCGTTTCATCAAGCTCAGACGTCATTTCATTGAACCGTCTGGTCAGCGCTCCGATTTCATCGCCTGTTATCACAGGAACCTGTGTCGAATAATTGCCGGCTGCCACAGCCTCTGCGCCCTCGTGCAGCCGTTCGATCGGTTTTGTAATCTGCCGGGTGGTGAATATGGAGAACATGCCGATTAACACAATAACACCAATTGTGACTGCGATCGCCCGTTCGATCAGCACGTTAAGGGAATATAGCACCTCGTCGCGATCCTGTTCGACGATCAGGTACCATTTCTGATCAGGCATCCACACGCGGGAGATGATCACCTCTTTTCCGTTGCTGGGGTAGATGCCGCAGTAATTCTCACTGGTATTCCTGATAACCGGTATCGTCTTTGCACCATCCGGCAAACCGCTGACAAGATAACCGTTACTATCGATCAGAAAAGCCCTCCCCGTCTCTCTAAGCCCCTTGCGGTCGCGTATGGTTGCATGGAGCATGTTGAGGTTGGTCCTGCAGACCACCACGCCGATGGTTCTGTTGCCAGAGTGCACCGGAGCAGACACCAGCATCGTTGGTACCTGAAGTGTCGGAGAGGTGTATGCACGGGTCATGTGGGCGGCATGTAACCCTTCGCGATAGTATTCACGCGAGGATCGATTCTCCCCGACGACGTTTTTATTGGTGGATGCAACAATGGTACCACCTCTGTCAAGCACGAATATCTCGTCGAACGTGGCATATCCCTCCATCGCAAGATCCTCAAACGCCTCGATGGCTTCCTTTGCCTGCTGGTATTCGATGCTCGACGAGTTGGCAGTCTCCAGCACCCCAAGGTTCCTGACCACCGTTGGCGCGCCCGCGACGACCTCTGCGTTGTCCTGCATGTACACAAACCACGAATCAAGGTAATCGGCTCTTGTGTGCGCCACTGAGGTCAGATGCACGAAAGCATGATCCTCCATCGATTCGGTGGAAAGGGTGTACGTATAATACCCGATGATGCCAAACGGCACGATCGAGACCGAGAGAAAGAGGATGATCAACTTGAATTGGAGTCGCATGGCAGATTGCCCTACTTTTGTGCTCTGAAAAGCCAGCCCCAGTACTTGATCGTAGTTACCGTGCCGATGGTCATCCCGATCGCGGTCAGCTTCTCTGGCAAGCCGGACGTACAAGCAGATACAGAGGCGATATTACCTGATGCCACACCGAGCAGGTCCAGTTGAATGCTTACAAAGAGCAACAGTATGGCAACGTAGTACAATACATAGTATGATCTTAGCTGCAGTGCTTCACCGAGTTTCTCGCTGAACTGCGCGAGCACGTAGAACGTGAACATAAATGATGCGAGCACCGCTGCCCATAGAATAGTGTCAATCATTTTTCAACCCTCGTCATGATCTTGTATAGTATAGCGGTAAGTGTTAGCAACGATGCCGCTCCGACGAAGCCGATTACGAGTCCATTGTAACCGGGTACGTGCATCCCTACACACAGTATAAATAGTGCTGCCGGTATCAGAAACCATTTATAATATGTTTTCTTACCGAAATTCAATTGATATAACCTGCCGATCGCAAACATGAACAGGATTATGACAGATGCAAGAATCAAGGAATATGCACCGAGAACGATTCCCATATCTGCCATAATAGTATCACCCGTCACCAAACGCCTTGACAAATGCCTCTGTTCTCGCTAATCTCGGTGCTCCGCTGAATATGTCTTCATATCGCTCGAAAGATGTCTCATCGGTTATGACGGTCAGCCCTTCGCTGGCGATCTTGACCTCGTGGATACCTATGTCATGCGCGCTTCCGCGTATCTTGAGCACCGATATCGCCCTGCGCAGTTCCGACTCGATCTCCACGTACCTGAGCATGATCACGGCATCCATCATATACGAGGTACCGTTCTCGGTGATCTGTTTCGAACCGAGAAGATCTCTGGTCTCATTGACAAAGATCGTGGTGATGTTGTTCGATTTGAGGTATCTGGATGTCTTGCGAACATATTCATCACCATCCTCGTCAGGCGACATATCGGCAAATCCGTTGATCGAATCGACAATGACCCTCTTCACTCCGAATTCCTCAACACAGTCCAGTATCTGGAGCAGGCTCTCGCCCGAATACACTTCCCCATTGGATGGATACAGGATGCGTAACAGGTCTTTCTCCTCAAGCTCACCAAGATCCCATCCGAATGACGATGCGTTCCTTCGCAGTTGTGCCGCGCTCTCCTCAAACGAGACGATCAACCCGGGATCCCCATTGCGCGCACCATCAAGGATGAACTGCAGACCTGATGTGGTTTTACCTGTACCACTCGGACCTGTGAGCAGCGAGGTTGTCCCGCTGATGAGTCCGCCACCCAGCATCTCATCGAGTCCTGCGATGCCTGTGCTTACACGTTTGCGCGGCGCAACAACCACACCCTCAACAAGCGGAGGCGTCGGATATGTGACGATGCCATCATCGGTGATCCGGTACACATGCTTACCGCTTGCATAAGACTGCCCCCGCATCTTCAGCACATCGAGATACCGCACGCGGCATCCTTTCTTCAATTCGTTTGACAGATGTATGATCGAATCGGCAACATAGCTGATCGGGGTCGTCTGCAGACTTTGCTCTGTGAACTCACCAGTGACCAGCACAAGTGAATTCCAGCCCTTCATTCCGACGAAAAGGTCAAAATAGAACCGTCTGCGCTCGTTATCAGTCAGTGGTAGATCCATCGTCGTGATCGGATCGATTGCGATGCGGTCCGGCTGGATCGCCTCGACATTCTCGGTGATGATCTCCACCAGATCGTAAGCCTTGTTCTTCATGATCTCGCGACTCAGGTCGAAGTAGATGAGCTTCTCGCTCTCATACATCGATGGGTCATAGAATTTGAATCTGGACATGTATCCGCTGAGCATCGCGATCGGTTCGGATATCGCTGAGAAATAGAGGCATGTTTCGCCAGCCTTAGCCGCAGCGAACATGGATTGTACTGCAAACGTGGTCTTGCCGGTGCCTGCCGTGCCAGCAATCAGCACGGTTGACGGGCGTGTGAATCCCCGATCCAGTATCTGATCCAGTCCAGGTATGCCTGTTGGAACTTGTTTCATGGGCCTCGCCGCCAGTTACGGTTTTTTTGCGCCTGCGATATTGCAGGGTTAGCGGGTTGAAGTTACATCCACCATGTACTTATTCTTAACCAGCAGAACATTTTTTCGGCGGCAAATTTTTTTTCTCATGCAGCAAAAAAGTCTGGCACGGCAGAATTATTGCATGGCTGCACCTGTATTATAGCGTCGCCGTCATGTATTAATGTTTCGAGGTTGGAAACGAGACTCCTTGCACTGCCATGTCGCCGGATGATGTTTATTTGTGCCGCCCCTTCGTGTTTTCGTAAATCTCATCAGTCATCACAGAGGTTGGGCAGGCGCATCACACCACAAACCGTTTCTCCATCGTGGTGAGGTTCTCACACCCCGATTCTGTGACCACCACCAGATCCTCCAGCCTGATGCCTCCGATCGCAGGATCGTACAACCCGGGCTCGATCGTTATCACGTTTCCGGCTTTCAGCACCTCGCCTCCGGTGGCAATCGATGGCGCTTCATGGACGTCCAGACCGACCCCGTGCCCTGTCGAATGAAGGAACAGTTTTCCGTATCCCCGATCATCAAAGAGATCGCAGACCACATCATGGACATCCTCGCCGGATATGCCTGCGCGCACCGCCTGAATTGCGGCAGACTGCGCATCCAGCACAGCC
>JAUWHQ010000220.1 GCA_030605805.1 Methanosarcinales archaeon
CGGAAATCTTACCGGGTGAGACAGCAGCATGAAGGTCAGGCTGAAGACCTTACCAGATCCGCTGAGAGGAAGTGCATGGCCGTCGTCAGTTCGTACTGTGAAGCATCCTGTTAAGTCAGGCAACGAGCGAGATCCGTGCCCACAGTTGCCAGCATACCCTCCGGGGTGATGGGTACTTTGTGGGGACCGCCGCTGCTAAAGCGGAGGAAGGCGCGGGTTACGGTAGGTCAGTATGCTCCGAAACTCCCGGGCTACACGCGGGCTACAATGGTCGGGACAATGGGAATCGACACCGAAAGGTGAAGGCAATCTCCTAAACCCGATCGAAGTCCGGATTGAGGGCTGCAACTCGCCCTCATGAAGCTGGAATCCGTAGTAATCGCGCTTCAACACAGCGCGGTGAATACGTCCCTGCTCCTTGCACACACCGCCCGTCAAACCATCTGAGTGAGGTTTGGATGAGGATCTTCCTGATGGGGGATTCGAATCTGGGCTTCGCAAGGAGGGTTAAGTCGTAACAAGGTAGCCGTAGGGGAATCTGCGGCTGGATCACCTCCTAATAATCGTGCACAAATGTGCACAACTACACTGCCGGTCGAAGACCATAGGATATCAGGACCGATACTCTTTTGTACGCATACTTGGCAGCTCGATTTGGCGCACTCAAAAGATATATATTATAGTATTTTCAGTAACTACCATTATGCACCTGATTATTACGGAGAAGCACAGCACCGCAAAAAGAATCGCAGGCATCCTTTTTAACAAAACATCGAAGATGGTCAGAGTAAACGGGGTGAATACTTATGAGTCCGGAGACACATCTGTGATCGGGCTCAGCGGGCATGTGGTTGGTATCGACTTTCCTGATGCATACAACAACTGGCAGAAGACCGACGCACGTGACCTCATCCACGCTGACATCATAACAGTTCCTGATAAAAGAAACACCAAAATTGTATCCGCGCTCAAAAAACTCGGGAAAGGGGCAGATACCGTAACAATAGCGACCGACTATGACCGCGAGGGGGAATTGATCGGTGTGGAGGCTTTGAACATAATAAAGGGTGTGAATCCAAAGATCAAGGCGAACAGGGCGAGATATAGCGCGATCACACCAGCCGAGATCAAGGCGGTCTTTAAGAATCTCAGCCTGATTGATTTCAACCTCGCAGCAGCTGGCGAGTCGCGTCAGGTCATTGATCTGGTATGGGGTGCCGCACTGACCAGATATCTCTCGGTCACCTCAAAACGACTCGGAAAGCGGTTTTTGTCTGCAGGCAGGGTTCAATCACCAACTCTTGCCCTGATTGTGGATCGGGAGAAGGAACGGGAAGCATTCGTTCCGAAACCGTACTGGGAATTGTATGCAGTCCACCCTGGCGAGCAGCAGTTCATATCAAAGCACAGAAAAGATCGGTTCTGGGACCGAGAGGAACTTGACCTGGTGATTGCAAGGATTCAGGATGCGAAATCGGGCACGGTTTCTGATGTGAAGAGGGGAAAGCGGATAGAAAAGCCTCCGACGCCGTTTAATACCACGGAGTTCATCAGGGAAGCGAGTAGAGTTGGGATCAGCCCTGCAAACGCGATGCGGATCGCAGAGAACCTGTACACAAACGGATTTATCTCATATCCTCGAACCGATAACACCGTTTATCCAAAGACTCTCGACCTGAAATCGCTTGTCTCGATGTTCCTTGGAAGTACATTCAGGGAATACGCATCCAGATTACTTGAAAAACCACTCAAACCAACTTCCGGGAAAAAAGAGACCACAGATCATCCTCCGATATACCCTGTAGCGATTGCGAGCAAAGGACAACTGAAAAGCGATGAATGGAAGATCTATGAACTCGTCGTGCGGCGGTTCTTTGCTACTTTTGCAGACGCGTCCATCTGGAAGACGCTCCGGGTCGTAATCGAGATAAAAGGAGAGGATTTTGTTGCAAACGGCGCGGTGCTCATTGAACCCGGATGGAGATGGTACTATCCGTATCATAAATCAGACGACCGCATACTTCCTGATCTGGAAGCAGGACAGGTGCTGGACGTAGAGAAGTTCGATATCGAGAGCAAGACGACGAAACCACCTGCAAGATACGGTCAGGCAAGGCTGATCAAGGTGATGGAGGATCTCGGGCTCGGAACAAAATCAACACGCCACGAAATCATCCAGAAATTGTACGACCGGGCTTATGTTCATGGAAATCCAGTCCAACCGACGAAAACCGCTTATTCTGTAGTAGATACACTCAAAAAGTACGCTACACCGGTTGTAGTTCCGGATATGACGAATAAACTCGAACAGGATATGAATCTCATCACAGAGGCGAAGATAACTGAAGAATCTGTGATAAACGAATCAAGAGATATGCTCGATAAGATATTCGAGGATCTGGTGAATAATAGGGAGAAGATCGCTGAAGAGCTCAGGGATGGGCTGCATAACGATCAGGTCGTCGGACCATGCCCTGAGTGCGGCGCAGAGATGGCGGTACGCCCGTCCAGGTTCGGCATGTTCATCGGATGTGGCAATTATCCTGACTGCAACTTCACGCTATCGCTCCCGTCATCAAGGTTCGGGATGGTGGTCGTCACCGACCAGGTCTGCGAGGAGCACGGGCTGCACCATATCCAGATCGTGCAGAGCGGAAAACGCCCTGTAGAGATCGGGTGTCCGTATTGCAACCAGCTCAAGTGGGAAGCCGCCGAGAAAGCCGGGGACGACCCGGTCGTCGGACCATGCCCCGAATGCAGATCAGATCTTGTTGTCAAGCTATCCCGGGGGGGCGGCAGGTTCATCAAATGCAGCAACCCGGCTCAGGATTGCTCGTTCACACTGCCGCTCCCTTCGCCCAGATATGGCGAACTGGTCATCACCGATCAGGTCTGCAAGGAGCACGGACTGTACCACGTCCGCATCGCAAGCGAGGGCAAGAGTCCATGGGAGATCGGGTGCCCGTATTGCAGCTACATCGAGTGGCAGAAGAAGCAAGACGAGAAGAAAAGTAAACAGGGTGGTAAAAGTGTTAAGGGTGGTAAGAAGAGTACCGGCACGAAGAAGAGCAGGGGTAAAGGAAGCAGGAGTAAAAAAGCATCAGAATTGACCAAAATCGGCGGCATCGGTGGTGCAATCGTGAAACAGTTGGAAGCTGCCGGGATAAAGACGCTGAAAGATCTGGCGGCTGCCGATCCTGAAGAATTGTCCTTAAAACTCAACAAGATCAGCAAAAATCGGATTGCTAACTGGCAAGCATCGATTTAACCGCTGTCGCTCTCGTAATAGATATCAGGAGTCTTGTTGGTATGCAGGTATGTTCTTGAATACCCATCTGGCAGTTTCACGACCAGTTTTTCGAAGGTCATGCCAAGATCATGCGAGTTGTGGAAATAATATCCGTTGCTGTAGTGCGAAACGTTCTTTACGACAACGGTTGCCTGTTCACAGCCAATTTTCTGCAGATCAACATCGTCAAACGACGTGAATCTTGCTTTGATCTCGGGTGCGATATTTGCACTGCCAAACGCCAGAACATAGACCTTTGCAAGGAAATCAAGCTCGTAATCGAGGATGAATACTGCGTCCGTGCCCTGAAATTGCATGGTTGTCAGGGTGACCTGCAGATAGCCTGCCGATGCAGCAGGCACGGTTGCCAGTGCCACGAGGAGGATTGATATCGTTATCAGTCGTTTCATTCAATCATCGATTTATCCCTTTATGATATATAGTTTTTTCTGCTCGATATCGACATATTTATCTGGTTTACGCCCCATACATTATATTTGATGTCAAAAAGAGTCATGATTGTGGATGATGCGGCGTACATGCGCGAGATGCTCGAAGAGGTCATCGAAACGTATGATGCATCTGATAGGTATGAGATCGTGGGGGTTGCTGCCGACGGGGATGAAGCCATCGCGAAATATCGTGAACTCCTGGATGCGGGACAGCGCCCTGACGTCGTAACCCTCGATATCGTGATGCCGAACATGGATGGGGTTGTTGTGATTGACGAACTCAAGAAATGCGACCCGGATGTGAAAATCCTTGCAATCTCAGCGCTTGGATCGCCTGACACCATCGATCGGGTGATGCATGCAGGAGCGAAGGATTACATCATCAAGCCGTTCTCTGTGGACGATCTGATGGATGCGATCCGGCATACCTGCACGCCTGATGCAGGCGCAGGAACCGCGAAGAGGAAGCCGGTTCCGGTTTTCACCAATGAAAACGTGATTTCCGGAACAATCTCGTCAAGCGATGGCGGTCAGGTGGTTGTAACAGTGGAAAATGCCACGATCGATGCAATATCGAATTACCGGGCTGGCGAGCCGGTAAAGATCCACATCGATCCGGCAAACATCGAGTTGCAGAAGCACCCCGATGCCACAAAGAACCATCTGGAAGGGACGGTTACAGAGATCACCCAATCAAGCCCGGTCTCGCAGGTGAAGCTGGACTGCGGATTCGAACTTGCAGCGAATATGCCGTCAAAAATGCTTGAAGGTATGCATCTTTCAGTCGGTGACCGGGTTTATGCCACATTTGGTCCGCTCGCTGCTCATATCAAACGATAGTATCTCCGATTCGTTTTAGCGCATCGCATATCCGTTTTCTGGATGCCGCATAAGATATGCGGATAAAATCGGCACCACCGGGTCCGAATGCTGATCCTGGTGTGACCGCGATATAAGCTTCTCTTAGCAGCCGTTCTGCGACAGCGTCGCCGCCTCCGTACTCTGATACATTCAGGAAGATGTAGAACGCACCATCCGGTTTTTTGCAGTCGAATCCGAGCGAGTTTAGCCCATCGACCAGGATATCCCGCCGTGCTCTGAATTCGGATACCATCGCATCGACTGAACTCTGATCCGAACAGAGTGCGGTTATGCCGGCGTGCTGGACAAAGGATGTTGCATGGCTTACCGAGTGCGATTGCAGTTTGAGGGCATCTCTGGTGACATCTGCCGGCGCAGCCATGTAACCAAGACGCCAGCCAGTCATCGCATAAGACTTTGAAAAACCGTTGATCGTGATCACACGGTCCTGCATTCCATCAAAAGAGCCGATGCTGAAGTGCGTTTTGCCGTAGATGATCTTTTCGTAGATTTCATCGGAAAGCACCATGATGTCATTATCGATTGCAATATCTGCGATCTCTTCGAGGTATTTTCTGTCAAATACGGCGCCAGTCGGGTTGCCCGGGCTGTTTATGATGATGAGCTTTGTCTTACCTGTGACATGCTCTCCAAGATCAGGCGGCATAAAATCGCGATCGGTCGGAGCCCACATCGTGCGGGCGCCGGCATACCTGATACACGCGTCGTACGTGACCCATGACGGATCAAGCAGTATCGCCTCGTCCCCCTCGTCCAGAACAGCCTGGATAGCCATGAATACCGCCTGCTTTGCACCGGCTGTCACGAGGATTTGATCGGACGAAACATCGAGGCAGTTATCCGCGTGAAATTTCTTCGCGATCGCCCCTATAAGTTCGGGGATGCCTGCACTCGGCGTATAATGCGTATCACCACGACGCAGCGACTGGATCGCCGATTTGCAGATGTGTCTCGGCGTTCTAAAATCAGGCTCGCCAAGACTGAGCGTGATCACGTCCTTCCCTTCTCTTGCGATCTTTGCTGCAAGTTTTGCTATGGCGAGCGTTGCAGACTCTTGTATGTGATTCAGCCGTGCGGATGTCATGTTATGTTGTTTTGATGCCGATTCTGTTGCGCAGTAATATAATTACTATTCTATCAGTACTTAAAGTTATGTCCGGACGGTATCAATGAAGTGAGAAGAAAAACGACTCCGGATACCAGAACAATCGTTGATCCTGATGGTAAATCTAAGAGATATGAAAGATACAGACCGGTGATTGCGAATAAAGCTGCGAAGATGATTGAAAGCCCCATCATTTTTTTCATATCGTTTGTAAACCGTCTGCTCACTGATGCAGGAATCGTCAGCAGGGCGATCACCAGAATGACCCCGACGACCCGTATCAGCATCACCACGGTCAGTGCGATCAGACAGAGGAGCACGAGATACAGTTTGTGGGCAGGAATTCCGATCACCGTTGCAAACTCCTCGTCGAAGGTTATCGCAAGGAATTCCTTGTACAGGAGGCATACCACGGTGACAATGATCACATCAAGGGCTAACATGACCCAGAGCGTGGAATGCGACACCATCAGGATGTTTCCGAACAGATAACTGAGCAGATCAGGGGCGTAGCCCGGTGTCAGTGCGATCAACATGATGCCAAGCGCCATGCCCATCGCCCACAGGATGCCGATGGCGACATCCTCTGACAGCCGCGTCCGCCGGCTCACCTCCCCGATGGCGAGCGCTGATGCTATGCCAAACGGGATCACGCAGAGCACAGGCTCGATTCCAAGGAAGTATCCAAGCCCGATACCGCCGAATGAGGCGTGGGATATCCCTCCGCTGATAAACACGATCCTCTTCACCACCACATACACGCCGATGATCCCGCACGCTATGGCAGCAAGAAGGCTTGCTGCAAGCGCATCCATCATGAATCCGTACTCCAGTGCCTCGATCATCCCATTCCTCCATTATTGCTCTCTTCAGTGCTCTCTTAGTACCCGGTGCGGGATACCGTGTGCGATCAATTCTACCGGGCACTGGTATGCCGCTTCCAGATCCTCTGCCAGCAACTCCTTTGAGTCGTGATAGAATAGTCTCCGGTTGAGACATGCGATCTTGCTCACATGCACCGAGACTGCTGTGATGTCATGCGAGACCATCACGATCGCCATCCTCTGTCTCAGTCTTCCGAGCAGCTCATAAAACTCAGTCTGCACACGCGCATCGATGCCTGCTGCAGGCTCATCAAGCAGGAGTACCTTTGGTTCTGCTGCGAGCGCTCTTGCGATAAAGACCCGCTGCTGCTGCCCTCCCGACAGTCTGCCAATCTGTCTCTCTTTAAGCGAAAGCATCCCCACCACTTCGAGGGCGCTGCGAGCCATTTTTTTGTCATGGTCAGTGTACCGCTTGAAGAGCGCCTTTCCGGCGCGCCCTGTCAGCACCACATCCCGGACGCTGATCGGAAAGCTATGGTCAAAGAGGCTGTACTGGGGGACGTACCCGATATATCTCCTGTTCTGCAACGGATCTCCCCCGAAAACCCTGACTTCTCCGCTGTCAGGCTTCACCAGCCCGAGTATGACCTTTAAGAGCGTGGTCTTCCCGCCTCCGTTCGGTCCTATGATACCAAGGAAATCATGCTGGTATATTGAGAGAGAGACATCCTCAAGCACAGGCATGTCACCATAGTGCACCGACACGTTCCTCAAACCGATGACTTCTTCAGCCATGTCATATCTCCCGTATATCTTATCTCATACCGCATATCTCATCTCGCAGCTCACATCTCCGGGCATGTCGTGAGTCAGAGTCATGATGTCAGATGTCTGCCAAGCGTTTCAGAGACTGCGCGCATGTTTGCCACGCAGTGCTCTGCAAGCGGATCAATGAGTACGACGGTGCCACCAATCTCCTCTGCGATGACGCGGGCGCTCTCAGGGTTGAACTGTGGTGATGCAAACACGACCGTGATGTTACCGGCTTTTGCGGTCTCGACCAGCCGCATAAGGTCTGACGCGCTCGGCTCCTTGCCTTCGACTTCGATTGGTATCTGTTCCAGCCCGTACTCTCTTGCAAAATAGCCCCACGCCGGATGAAACACCATGAATTTCCTGTTATCTATTCCGGAAAGGTTTTTCCTGATCTCCGCATCAAGATTGTCCAGATCCCTGAGATATGATTCCTTATTTTGGATATAATAATCCCTATTGTCAGGATCTATCTCGATCAGCGCATCTGCTATCTGTTCTACCTGCATCCTGACCAGTGCTGGCGAAAGCCAGATATGCGGGTCGTTTCCGATGATTTCGATGCCTTCTGACGAGTCGACGATCTTCATATCCGGGTTGGCTGCGGCGATCTCGTCCATCCATGATTTCTCAAACGGGATGTGCCCTATTCTGACATACAGTTCCGCATGGCTGAAATCTCTCAACTGACCCGGACCAGGCTCATAAGTGGCAGGGCTTGCCCCAGGCGGTATCATAACCGTGACAGAGACCTTCTCTTTCCCGATGCTCTCTGCAAACTCCTTCTGAGGGAGTATGCTGACGACTATCAGTATCCGCTCATCCGACTGCTCTTCAGGGGTGATGCATCCTGTGGTCAGCGATGTTAGTAACAG
>JAUWHQ010000018.1 GCA_030605805.1 Methanosarcinales archaeon
ACCACTTCAACGGTGTCTACAGGCAAAAATGAGTCTGGACTATGCATATATGTCAAAGCGCTCAGTCTTGTGTGGCCCGAACTTGCGGAGGCGGGTCGCGGAGTGGTGAGGCTGTCGGTCGAATAATATTGTCCCAAAGCCGCCTCATGCAAAACAGTTAATACTGCATCTTGAGTAACTGTTAATGGCTTTTCCTTTTAAGATTAAAGAGGCATGTCATGTATCTAAAAACCCGATTGGTTGACACCGTTCGCATCGACCCCGAATGTCTCGGGCTGCCGGTTGAGGATGCGGTTAGGATGGCGCTTCGTGAGAAACTCGAGGGGCGCATCGACAAGAAACTCGGAGCGCTGATTGCGATCATCGATTTGATCGATATCGGCGACGGACTCATCCTGTTCGGCGATGGTGGGGTGTATTACGAAACGACGTTTGACGCACTCATGTATAAACCCATGATGCAGGAGGTCGCCGAGGGTATCGTCGTCGAGGTCGTGGACTTCGGTGCGTTCATCGGAATCGGACCGCTCGATGGATTGATCCATGTGAGCCAGTTGACCGACGATTATGTCTCTTCGGATGGGAAGAATGCACGACTGGTCTTCAAGGAGAGCGGGCGCGCAATCGGGGAGGGCGATCGCCTGCGTGCGCGCATCGTCACTATCAGCCTGAACGAACGGGACCCCCATGAGAGCCGGATAGGGCTCACAATGCGCCAGCCAGCGCTCGGTAAACTGGAATGGCTCGAAGAAGATGCTAAAGAGGATAAAAAATGAGTGAGCAGGCATGCAGGGAGTGTCACAGAATCGTAAGCGGGTCGAGCTGCCCGGTATGTGGGTCAAGTTCGCTCAGCAGGGATTGGAGTGGATATGTCATAATCATAGACCCCGAACTTTCTGACATCGCCTTGAAACTGAATATTACGACTCCCGGAACTTATGCATTGAAGGTGCGATAGGTGCAAGCGTTTATTCTGCCGGATCACCTGAAATCGGCGTTGAAAATCCCGCATGGAGTGTTGTACGAAGGGAGCGGGCACAAAACCATGGATGCGCTGAAAGATGTGATGGAGTTGAATAAACCGGCTAAAATAATCTCGGTAGGCGATATCACGACCTGCAATCTGATCGAATCTGGCATCCTGCCCGATATCTGCATCGTTGATCATCTGACCTGCCGTGTAGCGGTGTCTGATGGAGTATTAAAACGCATCCAGCATCCTGCATTCGCCGAGATTTCCGTTGAGAATCCTGCCGGCAGCATCACGCTCGAACTCGTGACATCTATGGAAAAGGCGATGCGATCCGGAGACCGTACACGCATATTCGTGCACGGCGAGGAGGATCTTGCAGTCATGCCCGCTGTTGTGCTTGCGCCCGCGTCCTCGATAGTTATATATGGACAGCCATCGAGTGGATGTGTGTTGATCAGAGTAACACCTGAAAAGAGAACGGAGATACAAGAACTCCTGAGACAGATGGAATACGACTCAGACGACGATACTTTATGGAGGATGTTAAATGAAGATTGAGATTATAAAAGACGAGAAGAATGCACTTTTGAATAGACGTGACGTTGCGTTCAATATTATATCCGAAGGGACGACTGCTTCAAGAGAAAACGTGAAAAATATGCTGGTTGCAATTCTCGATGCAAAACCAGAGCTGATGGTACTTGATCGGATGAATACGCAGTACGGAACACAGGATATACTCGGATATGCACGGTTGTACGATGACCTGCAGCAGTTACAGGCGATCGAGCCTGATTATATGATTGCACGGAATGTAGCGAAAGAAAGCGGCGAGGAATAGATAATATGCATGTAAATGAGTATTATACCACAAAAGAGAATAAAATCAAGCGTCAGAGGCAGTTCTGCCCGAAATGTGGCAGTGGGGTCTTTTTAGCAGAACATGCCGACCGAATGACCTGTGGGAAATGCGGATATACGAAATACAAGAAGAATAAGAAGGGGTGAGACGTGGATGGATGAGCGTTATCTGATATTAATCACGCTCCTATTATCTACAAGTCTCATCGGATGTGTTACCAGCACCGATCCATCGGAGGCGGGCAAGCTGTCGGCGGTCGAAGGTGCGCTTGGGACGATACCCCTGATCGGCGCAGGCGAAGCGATCAATATCACCACGAACAACACGACGATAAGACAATTCCTGGATCAGAAATTCACTGCGCCAAACCGGAGGAGTGTGCGCGTAGCACTCATACAGAACTCGACTTATGATCTTACAAAGACATCTGCGGATGTCAATGAGTCCAATGAGTCATCTGTTATGTGGCAATCCATGTCCACGTCCGCAGGTGTCAACGAGTCACCATTTCTGTGGAAGGTCGAGCTGCTTGAACGGAGCTGTAGTTGCGGCAGCCGGGGCAAGAGCGTGTATGTAGCGACAGCATGGATAGACCCGATGACCGGAGAGGTTGTGGACGCAAAGACGTGTTCGATATCTGAAATCGAGTATGGACGGAGTTCGTGCACAAACGCCTGCCACTGAACATATTAAATGCACAAACGCCTGCCTGCCGCAAGCAATAAGATGTAGTGATGCATTAAATAATATTGATGATGCTCAGACCGACCGGCATCGCCGGGCTCGACGAGATACTGGGGGGTTTTCCAAAACCATCAACCATCCTGATAGCAGGCACTGCTGGCGTTGGCAAAACAATGTTCGTGCTGGAGTCGTTATCAAACGTAGCAGAGCAAGAATCGACGCTCTACATCCCGATCACGACCGGCGGGCACAGTTTCAAGCAATCACCCCGTTTTCCGCTCATGCACGAATCGATCACGGTACACCCGATCGAGCGGTTGTCTGTGGAACGCGATCCCCTATCGGTCCTGATCGACATCGGAAATGTTGTTGCAACTTCGGAGGCTGACAGGATCGCAATCGACCCGATCACGCCGCTTGGGTCTGCTTTTTCAGAACAGGAGCGGCACCGATTCATCGGCACCATCGATTCGATGACTCGCGAATGGGGCGCGATCACGCTGTTTACAGGCGAACTGACCGGCAGCGAGATTCACACATCAATTATCAGCCATTCTGCAGATGTAATTCTGTATCTGTCGTATGAAGACCACAAAAGATACATTTCACGCAATCTAAGGATATTCAAGACCCTGAGTACCACCAATAACCACATCTCGTCAAAAATATATACATTCGACATCTCGAAAGATGGCATACAGGTGTTTCCAAACCTTGAAACTAAAATAACACACACAGATATCTCGATACGTGTTCCAACCGGCATTCAGAGACTGGACGCCATGATGGAAGGTGGTATTCCTGAGACGTACTCAACACTGGTCGCAGGCAGCCCCGGCACTGGAAAGACCATCTTTGGCTTGGGATTCATCAATGAAAGTTTGAAAAACGGCAAACCATCGGTCATTGTTTCGTTTAATGAATCGCCAGACCAGTTGATCGCCGAAGCGATGCGGTTCGGGTGGGATCTGCGCAGGTACGTCAGGGATGGCATTCTCAAATTCATTTATACCACAGACCAGATCCATCCTGACGAGCATCTCTGGCGCATCAGGGAGGTGGTGGAGTCGATCGGCGCCAGATCCGTGATGTTTGACGGGATATCAGACATAGAAACTGTTTTTTATGGCTCAGTGCGGATGAAGGCATACATCCAATCGCTGATCAGATACTTCAAACATGCCAGGGTCACCTCAGTCTTCACGACTGAGACCAAGCGCACATCCTCATCGAGAATAACGGACGCTGGCACGTCTTTTCTGATGGACGGGATCATCGCTCTTGAGAACATCATGGAGGGCTCCGAGATAAGGAAGACCGTGCTGATCCTGAAGATGCGCGGAACTGATCATAGCCGGGCGATACGGGAGTACGCGATCACAGGGCACGGGATCGAGATTCGGGGGATGAGAATTGAAATATGACGTAATCGTGTGTCCGAAGTGCAGAAATAACGTACAGATCATAAATCACGGTATCAAATCGACTGTGTGCCAGCGGTGCGGGAGCCGATTGGATGTGCGCAGGCTCAAGGTCTGGCATACGACATCTGATCTGGATGAGGCAGTCACTGTGCGCACCGCCATTCTGATGAAGCTGGATCCGTGAGTATCTGTTCAGTGAGGGGTGGTTGTTTTGTGTGATTTTGCTTAATATCCACACACTCGATTTGATAGATCGAGGACACCAAGTATGTAGGGGATGTGCTTGGTTTAACTTTATTATAGTATACGATGATGCCACTACAAATGGTGATCGTATGAATCGATATAACCAAACATCCAGATCCTGTATCACTTTTCGAGCAGAGTCACGCACCCTGCGCTTGCTTATGACTGTACTGCTTGTAGCGGATTCATCTGCCCTGCGCGGATTTCACAAGCATAACAGGTTATGGAGGCGGTGGTATGACCAGAAAAACTCTGTTGATGGCGATCGTGATGATTGGGCTGATGCTATCAGGCTGCGTCGAAGACGGCGCACAGCCGGCTGACAATAATACTACAGACGCGCCCGCGAACGTGACTGATAATGCTACCGCGAATACATCAGAGCCTGTAGAGAGCCGGAGTGTTTCGATACCGCTCGAGAGACCGCCGTTTATCGAGGATCAGTAACATTTAAATATGATCGATTCACGGTTGTCAGAGGTGATATCTTATGAAAAAGAGATACATTTCGATGATATTTGTTGCGCTTCTTGGTATTGGTTTATTATTTGCCGGGAGCGCATGTGCCGCAGTGGATTT
>JAUWHQ010000038.1 GCA_030605805.1 Methanosarcinales archaeon
TTCCGGTTCTACGATCAGAGGGTTTATTGCTTCATCTCAGCTATTGCTTTCTTAATCCGCTCCAAAAACCTTTCAGCATCTTCGATTATGGATTCTGCTTCTTCTTCGCTGATTTTGCTTCCAATACCATAATCTGCAACCTCTCTTCTATCCTTCGCGTGCGTCAGGGTATGCCCATAAACAGCTTCTACAAACCCTTCTTTCACGAACTCCAGCCCGAATTTCAAGATAACCCCCTTATGTTTCCTTGGGTATATCTCCTTTGTAGACAACAGTGCTCTTGCGGAATAAAACATCGAATAATACGCCCTACTCGCTGCATCATTGTAGAATCCACCTCCAAAAAGATATTTTGCAGCCCCCAACTTCTCTTCTGCATTCTCCATATACTTTTCATACAATTTTTATACCCTCCCTCAACACATTCGTTATAAACGGGTTTTTCAGCCCACCCAAATCCTTCAAACCGATGACTTTTACAGAGATGTACTCTCTCACATCCAGAAGCACATCAAACGACAGTCCGGTCATAGATCTCCAACCCTCTGATTCATCACCACGCCAGACGACCAGAACATCAATATCGGAATCCTCTCTGGCTTCCCCTCTTGCTACAGATCCGAACAGAACGATGCTTTCTATGCGATCTCCCCACTTCTCAAGCGCCCTTCTCGCAAATTCATCAACCGCATTCTGATATTTCTCCGAAATCTTCGTTTTAGCTTTTATTCCCATGGGAATCACCAAAGATCAGTTAAAGCTCTGAACCTAAAAACATGCCGTTCACCAGCACCTCCAAAATAAGCCAATTCCACCATATAAACTTAAATAGAACAGATCCCTCATCTGAAAACCGGCTCAAAAACTCAAAATCGACAACGTGAACAACCTCTCCGCCTCCAAGCACCGCAGACCTCAACGAGCCTTCCACAATCGTCGGCGGGACCGGGGGACAGGAGATGATCGGGCTTGAGGCGGCGGTTGCGCGGATTTCAGGGGTGGAAAACTCCCAAAAGTGTAATGGTCAGTCGGATGTACAACAACACGAAAGACGTGGAGACCGGGGTTGACAATACTCTTCGCGTCTCTCTGCGTCTCTGCGACTTTGCGTTAATTGGAAAACGAGAACGCGAAGACGCAAAGACGCAAAGAACAAAAATCCTCCTGCTGGTGATCATGTTGTATGGGCATCGGTCGCTCTCGTGTTCATGGTCAGATTGGTCATTACACAAATTATTATATGGAACACTGTGGAAGAGTACAACAGTTCTCGACACATCTCCTGATACCAGGGAATGATAAGACTCATGCGATGGATGCAAAAGCCAGAATCCTTCTGTAACAAATCCACATGCTCGAAATAACAATCCACGGACGAGGAGGTCAGGGTGTGGTTGTGACCTCCCGGATACTTGGCACCGCTGCGCTGTATGACGGGCTGTACGCACAGGACTTTCCGCTCTATGGCGCTGCAAGACGGGGCGCGCCGGTCATGGCGTTTGTCAGAATCGACGACAAACCGATCCTTTTGAGGGGGCATATCGCAAAGCCTGATATCCTGATACTGCTTGATGAGTCAATCATCGGAGTCAAGGATATCTTTTCGGACTTGCCGGATGATTGCACCATAATAATAAACACAACCCGGAACACAGGGGATTTTAAGAATTCGCATCCTGAAATAAGAGATCTTAGCGTATATTGTGTTGATGGCACCGGTCTGGCACTGGAGTATCTGAAGAAGCCGATCCCAAATGTGGTGATCATCGGATTCCTGATCGGAATAACGGATCTGATCACGATCGATGCATTCAAGAATGCGGTCAGAGAAGAACTCGGGAAATATCCTGAGGATCTGATCGATAAGAACATAAAAGGCGCGCTGAAAGCTCATGAGCTGGTGACAGCGGTGACAGCGACATGAAGATAATCAATATATCCTACGATGGAAATAGGGGCGTTCCCGTAATAAGAGAGCCTGCAAGCGCGCTTAAAAACAATACCGGGACATGGAGAGTCTTCAGGCAGGTCATCGACAAAGATAAATGTGTGAGGTGCGGCAGGTGCTGGGTCTTCTGTCCGGA
>JAUWHQ010000025.1 GCA_030605805.1 Methanosarcinales archaeon
AATTCGAGTTTGAATCCCTGCCAGCACAGGTTGAACCTCAGCCGCTCCCAATTTTTCGGTAATCTCGGGTTCACAGTGAGTATTTCACCAGCCTCACCTCCACCACGGCTTTTCATGCGCACGCCAGCAAACCCGAAGACCACTGCCTGCCAGACGCCCCCAAGTGAGGCTGCATGGATGCCGTGCTTCACATTGCCGTAATTGTCAGAAAGATCGCCGTATAACGCGTATCTGAGGTATTTATACGCCCTACCAACCGCTCCTGCCTCTGTGCACAGAATCGAGTAGATGCTTGGACTGAGCGAGGACTCATGAGTGGTTCTGCGGTCGTAATAATCCAGATTTACCGTCTTTACGTCGTCCGAGAAGTCTTCGTTGAATAGATGCAGCAGCAGTACCACATCTGCCTGTTTTACCAGTTGTGACTCGTGCGCACGCTCAAGCGGCACTGCGCCTGGAAACACCGGCATCCCACGCTCGTTCCACTTCTCAATCGTCACATCGAGCTTCTCAAAGTATCCGGAGAACTCCTCGATCATCCCGTCATCAAGAACCGTAAATTCGATGTTGTTTGCGATCTTTCGCCACTCATCGATCTCTGATTGCTCCAGACCGATCTTTTCACAGAGGATTTTTCGTTTATCAGGATATCTCATGAGAATTTCGGTGTACAGCATGACACCGCAGTACAGATTCCATCTGGCAAGATAGTTGGTATATGCATTGTTGTCAACGCACTCCTGATACTCGTTCGGACCGATTACGTCTTTTATCTCGTACTTTCCGGTGGTATCGTTATATGCTACCCTGCCCGTCCAGAACCGAGCCGTCTCAAGGATGATCTCGGCTCCATAGTCCAGCAGGAACCCGGTATCAGCCGTCGCCCTGTAGTACTGGTACACCGCATAAGCGACGTCGCCGGTGATATGGTGCTCACGCTCCATCGTATGCACGTCGATGATCGTTCCTTCGGGATTCACCCACGTTTTCGGAGTGACCTCCTCTCCGGTCTCTGCTGACTCCCACGGGAAGAGTGCGCCCGGCAGATTCTGCTTCCCCGCATTTTTCCGGGCTTCATCGAGCCTGTAATACCTATACATCAGCAGATTTCTTGCAATATCCGGATATGTGAACGTAAAGAAAGGAAGCACGAAAAGTTCGGTGTCCCAGAAGAAATGCCCGTTATACCAGCTGCTGGTCAGCGCTTTGGGTGCTATGCTGACCTGATCATCGGATCTGCTGCCCGCGATCATCAGATGGTACAGATTGAACCGCAGCGCTTTCATTGCGTCAGGATCGCCATCGATCACGATATCTGCCGCCGACCACATCTCATCCCAAACACCTGTGTGTGCTGCAAGCATTCCATCAAAGCCGGTGTTTCGGCTATGTTTCAGGGCATCAACGGTCACATCACGGATATTACGGGTATCTTCCGGCGGAACATCGCGCGATGTGTGTATCGAGACGATCTTTTTAAACGTGTAGACTATCCCTTTGTGGGCTTTGAATCGTATATTTTCAGTTAATTTGCCGTCAGCAAACTCCGATGTGCGAAGAACGTCGTCAACCACCCCCTTGATCTCCTCATCATCCTCATCGCCGCCGCTATCGCTGCTCTGTACCGAGAGATTTGCCGCATAAGCGATCATGCGTCCCGAATCATTCAGTTTCACAGCCAGATAACCGATATCGTCTGTCTGATCGGCTTTTACAACACTGTAGTGCGCAATTTCGGTACCCATCTCCTTCCGTATATTCAGCGTCGATGCGTCGATACTGCTTTTTACGATAATATCCACGTCTGAGTCCAGAGCGGTAAAATAAACCCGCATCAGCATGATATGCTCATCAGCTGCACTGAATGCGCGAAGCGACCGATACTCATGCAGCCCGCTCTTCTTCGATCGATAGCTGGTTCTGCGGACAAGTGATCCGCGTCTCATGTCAAGGACGCGTTCGTGCCCGGTCACCTCCATCTGATCTATCGCAACCGGCTCACCATCCGCATATATCAGGAAACCGACCGGATCGGGTAGATTTACGATCTCGACCGTCTCGGCAGTTGATTTATCAAAAATACCAGCGACGTACGTTCCCTGACTGCTGCCGGCGGGCATCTCTTCGAGGACGCCACGGCTGCCTATATATCCGTTTCCAAGCGAAAAAACGGATTCGAATCCGGCTTGCCGGTCCGGATCAAAGCCGCGTTCCCTGATCAGCCATTCATCGTCTGTTAACATCGTTTACCTCTAACCCTCTAACCTTTCATAATCTGCCTGTAGACCCGCTCATAGCCATCGACCATCGCATCCACGCTGAAATGCTTCTCCACATATTCCCGGCACCGTTTGGGCTTAATCTCCTGCACCCTCCCGATACAATCGAGAAGGTCATCGAAATCATCTGCCAGATAGCCGTTCACGCCGTTTTCGACCAGTTCGGGTGCAGCACCGCGTTTGTATGTCACGACCGGGGTGCCGCACGCCATCGCCTCGATCATAACGATCCCGAACGGCTCATCCCACTGGAGCGGGTAGACAAAAGCAGTTGCGCCCGCAAACAGCCTCTTCTTCTCCTCATCGCTGACCTCGCCGGCATACCTGATCTTATCGTTCAGATACGGCTTTATCATCGTATCAAAGTATTCGTGTTCATCAGGTTCTGATACCTTGCCCGCCAGAACCAGTTTCATTCCAAGACGTTTTGCAGCCTCACATGCGATGTGCGGAGCTTTCTCGTGGTTGAACCTGCTTAAATACAATAAATAATCCTCTTTCTCCTCAGAATATGGGTAACTCTCTATTTCGATTGAGTTATAGACGGTTCCGGCATAATTGAGACCCGGCAGGACGGTCTGCTGGAATTCGCTGATCGTTGTGAAGTAGAGATTCTTCTTACCAATGAACAGCTCGTAAAACTTCTTATTTGACTCGTCGAGAGGGCTGTGGAGTGTATGTACAGCTGGAATGTCTATAAAGAAGGCACTTGCCAGACCCTCTTTCCAGGTGTTGTCATGTACGATATCAAAGTCTCCCTGCTCTGCGATCTCGATATAAGAGCCAAGCGAGTGCGTGATCGCGGCATTGAGGAATATGGACGTCTGTCCTGCTAAGAGATGACACTGTTCATGTTCAAAGAAGTGGTGAACGCTGGCACTGGACACAGACCCCTTGACTGTGAACAGTATTACGTCATGCCCTCTTTCGGCGAGTCCGTCTGCGAGCAGAGAGATAACCGCCTCTATTCCCCCGTAACGTACCGGCGGGATCTTGATCCATGGTGGTGCTACAATTGCGATCTTCATGAGATGCCTCCCTCTGTATTAACGTAGGTTATATATCTTTTCAGTCGTTTATTACTCTATCGATCTTTATCGTATCCTGTCGGGCAGATAAGGCATGAAAGGCAGGTATTATATGTGATAAAAGACCGGTATATACCGCGCATGTACAGTTTCACAAGAGAAGCATGACCAAACCAAAAGTATGTCTGGCTACGCAAACGCCGCTGATCAGGCTTAAACTCCAGTACAGCGAGTTACTCGATAAATACATGACACTTCCTGATCCGGTACCTTTCACATGCCTCGAAGAGGGGGTGGATTATGAGTTCACCCCGGGCGGGGTTCCGAAGATGGTTTATCCGCTGCAAAAGATGTTGATTGAGAAGAATCTGGTGGAGAGCGTGCACTGGATATCATTGAATATGATGGGACCTGAGCGCGTGCTCGTCGATGACATCCTCATCCACAACATCATGCTCGAGCAGAGGTATGTCGCGCCGTATTCCAGATTTAAGGAGCGGATATGGACAGAGATTCATAATATCGACCGGAAACCGGTTGGCGTGGTCGAGTTCTCTGCTTATGCAAGGTACAACTGGCTCTGCGCGGAGAAGATGTTTGAGCTATCGCCGATCGATATCTTCTATATCCACGACTTCCAGCAGATGCTCGTCGGAAGCATGATCGGGCTTGCGGCGCCAACGGTCTTTCGGTGGCACATTCCGTTTGATCTGGACAACACATCGAACTATGTCAAGCGATTCATTGTCAGGTGCGTCGAGTCGTTTGACGGGGTCATCGTCAGTTGCAGGCGCGATCTCGAGGGCTTGATACGGGCAGGGTATCATGGCAGAGCATATCAGTCGTATCCCTACATCGACCAGTGCGCGTGGACCGAGCCGTCCGACCGGGAATTGAGCGAGTTTTGCGACCGATTCGGGATAACCGACGATGACCGCCTCCTTCTGGTTGTAGCTCGGATGGATCAGATAAAAGGACAGGATATCGCAATCGAAGCACTCTCGCGGATCGATGGTGCAAAGTTGATGCTCATAGGAAATGGCAGCTTCACAGGCAGCGCAAGGGGCGGATTGGCTCATCCGAAGGCAACGATGTGGGGCACATACTTAAAAAAGCTTGCAAGAGATCTTGGAGTCACAGATAGAGTCATATTTACCGGATACATCCCGGATAACCTCGTGAAAGCGGCGTACAGGCGGTGCGACGTGCTGGTGTTCCCGTCCCGCAAAGAAGGCTTCGGTCTGGTCGTGGTGGAGGCATGGATGTACAAAAAACCGGTGGTCGTAAGCGACGGGGCTGGCGTCTCCGAACTGGTGATGGATGGTGTGAACGGGTATCAATTCGAGTCAGGAAACCACGAAGAACTTGCAGAGAAGATCAACAAGATCCTGGGCAATCCGGCTGATTCCGAAGAGATGGGCGAACGGGGTTACGAGACTGCAAGACAGTGTTATATAGAAGAAGGCGTAAAATTGATAATGGATGTATTCAATGACGTCATGACCGACTTCAAACATTAGAGCGGGGGCGAAATGCCAGATTTCACATTTTACAAGGCAAGATACCAATCCGAACTCACAGGAAAGAGTGCAAGAGACATTTCTGAGTTGATTTCGGTCATAAAAGAAGTGGATGAAAGTTCGATTTTTCATCATATATACCATGCGCTGCTCGATTACCATTTTCTCCCACTGGAATATCCAAACGACTTTGCCTACTGGATCGCTGACGTGCTGCACGAGCCTGCTCTTGCCGAACGACTCGCAGACCCTGACCTGCGCGAGATTCACGATCTGGAGGCGCTCAGAGCAAGGATCATGAGCATCATCGAGAATTACCTTACCACACACGACGTGGTCGGCAGGGCAAGATCCGGGCAGGAATTTCATTTTATCAGGTGTATCAGCGTCATCTTCCCGACAAGGTATGTTGCATCAAACATGGGCGAGGCGCTTGAGATACTGAAAGAAATCGACCTTGATTCGATCTTCTATTACTTCATCGCAAGCCGGATGCTCGGCGGCGAGCATTACAAAGAGTTTTCGCGCTGGGTACTTGAGAATGACAGCCGTGCGCTGATGGAAAGTCTGGATAATCTGTATCCGTACGGTTTCGCGAATTTAAATGCCATGAGGACCGAGATCGTAAAGATCGTCGAGAGATATTTCTGGGAGCATCTATGAACGAAAAGAGGTCGGTCTGGGATTACGAGGACATCGTTGGAAGAGGTCTTCTTGAGGACCTTGAACTGCTTGCAGAGGACATCTCGGGCAAGGTCCAGCACGTCAACTCCACCTACACCGGCGGGGGCGTGGCAGAGATTCTGAATCGTTTGATCCCGCTATTCAAGGGG
Source organism: Methanosarcinales archaeon (assembly GCA_030605805.1). Classification (GTDB taxonomy): domain Archaea; phylum Halobacteriota; class Methanosarcinia; order Methanosarcinales; family Methanogasteraceae; genus Methanogaster_D. The sequence continues at coordinate 5,661 of JAUWHQ010000025.1, forward strand.
CTGGAGATCGAAACAGAATGGAACATAATAAGAGGCGACGATGAGTTCTTTTCGGTCACAAAAAGCTTCCACAATCAGCTTCACGGCAGAGTGGGCGGTCCGGTCGATATTCATGCGCATGAGCAGGTCGGCGTGCTGGAGGACCTCGAGATGGAGATCAAGGAACTGAGTATGAAGAGGAGGATGCTTGAGACATACCTGCACTGGAACCAGGTTAATGCGGAGGAGATGACCAACGACGGGGACTTTGTATTCATACACGATCCCCAGCCAGCAGCACTGATACACACAAAAGAGAAAGGACACTGGATCTGGAGATGCCATATCGATGTTTCAAGCCCTGACCCGCTTGTCTGGAACTTTCTTCGGGATTTCGTCTCAAAGTACGATGCATCGATCTTTTCAACGCCGCTCTTCTCCAGACCCGATCTGGGGATCAGGCAGTTCCTTGTGCCACCTTCCATCGATCCGTTGAGCGACAAGAACATCGAACTTTCACCGGGCGAGATCGACAAAGTCCTTGATAAATATGAGATTACCACCGATAAGCCAATTATAACGCAGGTATCCAGATTCGATCGGCTGAAAGACCTTCCTGGAGTCATCGATGCATACAAACTGGTGAAAAAACGGATAGACTGCCAGTTGATACTCGCCGGAGGGGTCGCATCAGACGATCCGGAAGGGATGGAGGTATATCGGGAAGTCCTGAAGAAGGCGGACGGCGAGGCTGACATCCATCTGCTGCTCGGATCGCCGCCATTCACCGATATCGAGATCAATGCGTTCCAGCGTGCGTCCACCGTGATCATGCAGAAATCGCTGAAGGAAGGCTTCGGGCTTGTGGTTTCCGAGGGGCTCTGGAAAGGAAAGCCCGTGATCGGCGGAGCGACCGGCGGCATCCCGCTGCAGGTCATCAACGGCGTCACAGGCTATCTTGTGCACTCGGTCGAGGGCGCGGCATACAAGATCGCCAATCTTCTGAAAGATCCGGAACTCGCCCGGAAGCTCGGGGAGAACGGGCGGGAGCATGTCAGGCACAATTTCCTGATAACAAGGCATCTCAAGGATTATCTTCTTGTCATGCACAGTCTTGAGAATCCGTCAAGTATTATCAGGCTGTAGAGGCGTTTGGCTGATTGTATGAATGGATTAGTAACCGCGCACGAATAACCTGTACATTTAAGGCAGCATCTCTCGAAACTACTTCCGATCAACTCGTTTCACCACAAAATTCGCAATCTCTGTGCTCTCTGTGTCCTCTGTGGTTCAATCCAGGAAATAATCTGAAGAATATATCATGAGAAATAAAATCACAGAGGTCACGGAGGGACACAGAGAGGGGGTGTTTGGAATCGCAGAATATGTCCACTAAGAAGTTGCTTTTGTTCAGGTTAATTATGCGCGGCTCCTTAGTGTGATCTGTTTGTCACGAGTTCCTCCGGGCATATTCAATACTGAATCGCTTAACGCCCATGGCAGCGTGCTCCACAAGGACTCTGCCACCACCCGGGCTTTCATTCTTTATTCCCGAGTTCAACTCCTGTTTCATACATTTGAGTCCGCGCTTCATTTTGAAATTCTTCCCCGAAACTCTCTATCAGTTCGTTAAATTTGGATGCGGATAACCCGGTCATGGCTTTTATCAGCCTATCGTCGCCTAACGCTCGATCAATGTTCAGCATATTTTATGAGATATATCTCATTTAATTTAAGGCTTTTTGATGGAACTGAACGCTAATTGGCAACAAGTCTATTATGCATAACTCCTTTAGTCACAGCACCAATTCCATGCCGTCGTATCCGAGATTCCACTGCTTCACAGCCACATCATGCGGCGGGAACAGGTGGCTTAGGTGTGTCATCACCATCTCCTTCGCATGCAGTTCTGATGCCAGTTCCTCGGCTTCTGCCGTGTTCATGTGCTTCTTAAGATTGAAGATCGGCGGCGCAATCGCATCGCATATCAGGATGTCTGGGTCTCGCATGACCCCGATGCTGCGCTCCGGGATCTGCTTATTGGTGTCTCCGGTGATAACGAGTTTTTTATCGCTGCTTTGCACAATAACACCAGTAGATTCGGAAAGCGGTGGATGACAGACGAGAAATAACGTGAATTCAAGACCGATGAGATGAAACGGCTCATAAGCGACCACATTGTGCCGCACCGGATTCATAAAATACAAATATTGCAGTATATAATCCAATGTATCTTTTAATCCATAGACATTTACACGATCCTGAACCCGGTAGAACTCGCCGAACCCGGCATAGTGATCGTAATGTCCGTGCGTCCAGATTACGCCATCGATATGGTCTATTCCAAACTTCAGGAGTTGATGCCGAAGATCAGGTCCCGTATCGATCAGAACACGTCCCTCGTCGGATTCGATCAGAATTGAAAAGCGCAATCGTGCACTCCTGCCTCCTGAAAGCGCATCGAG
>JAUWHQ010000118.1 GCA_030605805.1 Methanosarcinales archaeon
ATAACCCTGATCCGACGCACGCCTGTTTTGCCAGTGATCATCAGAACGGCACCGAACCGGTCAATTTTAACGTCTTGAATGCGCATGTTGAGTATTTCATCGATCCTGCCTGCGCTGTCATATAAAGCCATAATTAATGCCCTATCACGCTGATTATCGCAACACTCCGCCATCCGCTTAACGTCATCCGGACTCAAGACCTCCATTATCTCATGGTTCCTGTGATTCCGGACTTTTAGCCATTTTACGCACTCCGGATATTCTTCGTTGCCGTTAAGCCATTTAAAAAACACCTTTATGGATGCTATATACTGGTTTATGGTGCTATCCTTCAATTGTGTACCATCCCTGTAGTGTTTTAGTGATTCCAACCATGTAACCACATCGTCTTTTGTAGTGCTCTCAAGTGGTTTATTGCTGAATACTGCAAACCTGCTGATGCTCTTAACCAACCGCGATCTTGTTGCAAGTGCCTTACCATTTAACCGGCTCTCTGTATCGTATCGCCGTAAGAGTGCCTGATTCACTCCTGATTTATCGATGTCTGTCTTAATGAGCTTTTCATAGTTACTATGTGGCATATTCTATTCACCATGAGTCTCTTGGATCGCGTGATTAATAAGTGTTCGCTTTCTATAACACTTGATGGTGAAATGCCGGTTTGGCGCAGCCGCTCGAGGAAACGGCTTGATTCGGCGGATGGGAGACTACAGACGCGGCTCTAAGCTTGTGGAGCACAATATCCGAAGAGCTCCGATATCTTGAGATCATGGGCAATGTTGCGCCGCACTGGCTGCCGGGCAGGGGTATACGTGAATTTCGTCCCAAAGCCCACCCAATACAAAACTCTTCTGAGTGCGCACCGCCCCCATAACCAACAATTCCCAGAAGAATTTCCGTATTTGAACTACCGCAACCATTGGTTGCTCCATGTAAAATGAGTTCATCCCAACCCATCCGAGTATACCTGACAAAGTCACGATAATCCATCCACGGTTGACGTAAACCTAAAAACAACGGCTGCCTCAAAACGCGGGTCAACGCACGCATAGGCAACCCCACACTCCCAAAATCATCGTAAGACTTAAACCAGAACAGTCACCAACAAAAGCCACAATGAACGATCGAACCCATGCAGGCAACGTCAGCGAGAAAAAAGCAGCCGCCGTCTCTGCAGTATCGCTGGTGCGTGACGGGATGGTTGTGGGCATCGGCACAGGTTCGACAGCGGCTTATGCCATATCCGAACTTGGAGGGCTGGTGGCTGACGGGCTTGATATCGTGGGCATACCGACATCGTACCAGTCAGAGATGCTTGCGTTGCAGCAGAAGATACCGGTCACAACGCTTTCAGAGTACCCGGAGATCGATATCGTGCTCGATGGCGCCGATCAGATCGACCAGAATCTTGTGGCGATCAAGGGTGGGGGTGCGGCACACGCGAAAGAGAAGGTGGTCGCTCAGGCTGCAAAAAGGGTGGTGCTGATGGTGGACGAAGAGAAAATGGTTTCCAGACTCAACCACACCGTCCCGATCGAGGTCCTGCCTTATGCAGCGGCAGTGGTTGATGCACAGGTGCGTGCGATAGGCGGCATCCCGAGCCTCCGGATGGCAGCGCGCAAGGACGGTCCAGTGGTCACAGACAATGGAAACTTCGTAATTGATGCCGATTTTGGCGTGATCGATGACCCAGAGCGTTTGAATCACGAGATCAACGCATTCGTTGGCGCAATTGAGCACGGGATATTTCTGAATGTGGATGAGGTGCATATCGGCGCTGCCGGGGGAGCTAAAATTTTAAAGAGATGATAGCTGCCTGGATGATGAAATCCGGTTTTATTGCGTTTCTTATGAGAGATCGAGCATAATGACATCACCATCACCAACCAATTCCCTCGTCGGAATCGATACATACCTCACAAAAACAAGCGGCATCGGTGGCACGATCCGCGCGGGCGCAGACGACTTCCATGTCACCGAGGTCTGGGATCAGGACCCGCGAGAAAGCACAAGCGGGCAGTATCTCATCGTAAAGCTCACAAAGAAGAACTGGGACACCAACCACCTGATCAGGGACATGTCAAGGCGTTTTAAGGTCAGCAGAACCCGATTCGGATGGGCTGGCACCAAGGACAAACGAGCGGTCACCGTCCAGAGAATCGGCATCTGGGATCCGGATCGCGCCATAGAGGCGGAAATTCCTAATGTTCATATACCAGATGTCGAGCTTGAGATCATCGGGCGGTCGAACAAAAAAATAAGTCTTGGCGACCTTCAGGGCAACAAATTCAGGATTGTCATACGAGACCTCGATGAACGATGCGGCAACCGGGAAGAAGTGATGAAACGCCTCGAAAGCATATCCCGCGAACTCGAGCGCGCCGGAGGCATGCCGAATTTCTATGGCACGCAGCGGTTTGGGACGATCCGACCGATCACGCACGAGGTCGGCAGACAGATCGTTTCAGGCGATTTTGAGGCTGCTGCTATGGCATATATCGCAAAGCCGTTTTCGGGAGACCGATCGTCCGAAATTCGCAGATGCCTGTGGGATGCATGGAGTGCGGGGGGTGCTCACGATTTTAAAGCGGCGTTGAGCAGTTTTCCGGATCATCTGCGTTATGAGCGTGCAATGCTGAACCATCTGGTCAAATATCCTGATGATTTTATTGGCGCGTTCCGTGTGCTGCCAAAAAATCTCACAAAGATGTTTGTGCACGCATATCAATCATTTATATTCAATAAGATCCTGAGTTATCGCATAACAGAGGGCGTCCCATTGAATCAGGCGGTGGAAGGCGATGTTGTATGTTTCAGAGATAAAAATGGCTTGCCAGACGCTTCAAAGACCGATATCGTGACACCGGCAACCATCGACGGCATCAACAACCTTGTCAGCAGGCGGCGTGCGTGGGTGACCCATTCGCTGATCGGGCACGCATCAGAACTGACGAGCGAGATCGAACAGAGAGTGATCTCTGATCTCAGGATCGATATTCATGAATTAACCAGCAGTTTTGAGATCGCGGAGATGCCAGAGCTTGCTTCGAGAGGTGGGCATCGTGCAGTCGCGATAGATGCGGATCCGGTTTTTGATGTGGCTGATGGGGGGATTGGTAGCGGGTTGTGTGCGACTGCCGAGTTTTTCCTGCCAAAAGGTTGCTACGCCACCGTTCTTCTGCGAGAGTACATGAAATCCGAATCTGGGTGATGCGGAGGATGATGCGGTGGTGAAGATCATTACATCCACTCGTAATGTGCCATTACCTCTGGCTTAAAATCATATAACAGGCTGTTCTCAACATATCCAAAGAAGAGACAGCCCTCACACTCTCTCGCTACTTTTTTCCGTATCGCTTCTGACGATCTCCAGACATTTGCGATCCCATCGCCAATATCGCCCAGATGAACCCTCTTTACCCGGCAATTCTCGATCCTGCCATCCGCAGTGACATGTAGGACAATATCGCTGGCATGGCATCTGAAAGTCGGTTTCAGCTCCTTTACCATCGAAAGATACGTCAGAGAATTGATGATCGGGAAATTATCTCGCTTAAGTTCGATGATCTGATCAACCGCCTCTTTATAGGCTGCCATATCCCTGATCCCGAGTTCGTCCCATACATCAGCCCCAATCCCGCTGAATTCGTGGATCGGTTCAAACGAGATAAATACGCATAAGTCGCGTGCCATAAGGACCAGTTCTGCGAGTTCGTCAAGATTCTTCCTGCTGATGACGCAGTTTAAGAGAATGCTGTGACCTTCATGCTTTGCTTTCTTTATCCCATCCAGCACATCCTCGAAATCGATTCCTCTTATCTCTTTGAACGTCTTTATCCCATCAACAGAGATCGACAGGTAATCAAGGTCAGATAAATCATGAATCCTCTTTTTCAGAAGTTTCCCGTTGGTTATGAGCGATGTTATCATCCCGATGTCGTGAGCGTGCCTTAAAATCTCGGGTAGGTCCTTTCGCATGAGTGGTTCAGCCGTCCATGCATTATAGACCATTATTCCAAACGATCTGGCTTCATCAAGGAGATCAAACACCTCTTTGGTATCCATCTCGTCCCCTTCCTCTTTCCAGTACTCACAGAACTTGCATTGCAGATTACATCTTGCATTGATCCCGTGAGACAGGACAAAGGGTCTTTTTCTGACCCTGAGCTGCCACAGGGCTTTTGATGCCAGCACCGGTGAGAACGTCATAACAACCACCATGAAAAAGCAGAGGATGCGGGGGAGGGGATTCGAACCCATGAACTCCTTCGAGAACAGATCTTGAGTCTGTCGCCGTTGACCGCTTGGCTACCCCCGCTTCTGTGATAGGGTAAGAACAGACACACCTTTTTGCACAAACCACATTTAAAGATGTCGATTGATCGAGCTTGTGACCGCTCCCACACCTTTATTATGATCCACCGCGCGTCCAGATCATACAGGTGCAGGCATGAATATCGAGACCATCGCTTCAGAGATCAGGAACTTCGAGGGCGTGACACGGAAAAGAACGATCGCCGATATCGCAGAGATCCTTAAAACCGTGCGATCCGAATATACGGACTGCATCGCCGATATCGGCGACGATGCGGCGATCATCGACATCGGTGGCGATGATGTGCTCCTATTTGCTGCGGACGGTATCTGGAGCCGGATGCTTGGCGATCCGTGGTGGGCGGGTTACGGCGCGGTCCTCGTGAATGTGAACGACATCTCAGCGATGGGTGGGCGCCCGATCGGTATGGTCAACATCCTCTCAACCAGCGACGATCAGGTGTTCTCAGAGATGATTCGCGGAATCAGGGACGGGGTTGCGAAGTTCGGCGTCCCGATGGTCGGCGGGCATGTGCATCCGGACATGCCGTGCACATCGATCTCGGTTGCCATCATCGGCATCGCAAAGCGGGATGCAGTGATCAGGAGTGACACTGCGCGGGCAGGAGACTCCATCGTTCTTGCCTACGACCTTGACGGCAGGGTCGGGAAGAACTCGATCTATTCATGGGACAGCACGACGATGAAGACGCCTGCAAGCGTTCGCGAGAAGTTCATGGTCATGCAGACGCTCGCCGAGGCGGGCATCGTGACCGCCGGAAAGGACATTAGCAACCCGGGAACGATCGGAACGATCGGGATGCTTCTTGAAACGAGCGGTAAGGGTGCAAACATCGATCTGACTGCGATACCGCGTCCCGATGGGGTCGATTTCCTCCACTGGCTCAAGATATACCCGGCAACCGGTTATGTGGTGACCACACAGGATTCTTTGGAATGTATCAGGCTTTTTGAGGGCGTCGGGCTTGCAGCAGCGGTTGTCGGGGTCATCGACGATGGATCATGCCTTGATATCCACGAGGGGGAGGACCGGGTCACGGTCTTTGATTTTAAGCAGGATGCGATCACAGGGATCTGATGGGAAATCAGGGCTTGTTCCTGCCGCAACGTTTGACGCGTGCGCCAAAAAATAATTGGGAGAAGATCTGTGAGCATTACAGCTCAATGTTCTGTAGCCACGGTCCGGATGAATATCAGCGCGTTAAGTGATGTAACGGCGCCGCACAGAACCGAAATCACCTCTGGTCTCGTGTTGATGCTGGCATCGATGGGATGGTTGATATGTGCGGGGTCTGGTTGTGATTACCCCCGAACACCAATAAGGTTTTTAAATCATTACACCAACGATCATCTCAACCCTATACTACTTGGGAGGACGAATCATGGCATACGGAATAGAATTTGTACCAAGCGACCCTGTTCTGAAGATAGCTCATTATACCAAGATGGCTGAGCAGAACGGGTTCGACAACGTGTGGATCACGGACCACTACAACAACCGTGACGTGTACACCACGCTTGCGATGCTTGCGATCAACACCAACACCATCAAGCTCGGAAGCGGTGTCACGAACCCCTACACGAGAAACGTGGCAGTCGCAGCATCCAGTATCGCTGCTGTTAACGAGATCTCGGGCGGACGTGCAGTCTTCGGACTCGGTCCCGGCGACAAGGCAACCTTTGATAAGATGGGCGTCGAATGGGTGAAGCCTCTGACAACCACCGCAGAGACTGTTTCAGCAATGCGCGAACTGTTTGCCGGAAAGGCGGTCACTCAGAAGGGCGATCAGGTATCACTCGCTGGCGCCCAGATGGCGTTCTCTGCAGGAGATATTCCGATCTATCTCGGCGTGCAGGGACCAAAGATGCTTGAACTCGCAGGAAAGATCGCAGACGGCGCGCTCATAAACGCATCGCATCCAAAGGACTTTGAGGTCGCTGTGAAGATGATCAAACAGGGCACGAAGTCTGCAGGCAGGAGCGTAAAGGATGTCGACATAACCGCTTATGCATGCTTCTCGATCGACAAGAAGGTCGATAAGGCATTGAACGCTGCAAAGATCGTTGTTGCATTCATCGTTGCAGGATCGCCACCGATGGTCCTTGAGAGGCACGGCATCGACCCGAGCGTGATCGATGTCATCGGCGGAGCAATCGCAAAGGGCGACTTCGGCACCCTGATGGGTGGAGCGGTCACAACCGAGATGATGGACGCGTTCTCGATCTACGGAACGCCTGCTGACTGTGTGGCAAGAATCGACGAACTCACAAAGATGGGCGTCACACAGATCGTTGCGGGATCGCCGATTGGTCCTGACAAAGAGAAAGCGATCAAGCTGATCGGAAAGGAGATCATCGGAGGCTGAGTGATTTGCCGCCAAAGATTGTAGAGGTCATTGAAAATGGCGTCTGCGCGGCTTGCGGGGCATGTGAAGCAACATGCCCCCTAAACGCCGTCCACGTAGACCTCGAAGCAGAGAGACGCGATCCCAATAATCTGACTTATTATGTCCACGGCGCAGCATGTGAGGTCTGTGAGGACTGTCTGACATGCTCACGAGTCTGTCCTGTCGTGGATGGGTTCCCTGAAGACGAGTTTGACAACGTCCGCAGTTTCAGAGGAGGAAAGAGTGAGCTGGAGGGTCAGGACGGTGCGGTCGTATCCGCAATTCTCAAATCGCTCTTTGAGCAGGGCGAGATCGACTGTGCTGTCGGTATCAAGCGGGATGAGGACTGGAAGATCGAGCCATTCATACTGACGAAGGCGTCAGATGTCGATCTGTCCAAGGGCACGAAGTACACCTCAGCGCCTGTTCTTTCCCAATTAAAGGAGGCTATGGCGAAGTACGAGAAGATTGCGGTCGTAGGAGTTCCCTGTCAAGCACATGCAGCCGCGCTCATGCGCGAGAACATGACCGACAGAATCGCGCTCGTGATCGGCATCCTCTGCATGGAGAGCTTCACCGAAGAGGCGCTCTGCGACAACATCATCCCGAAGATCATGGGACTCGATATCAAGAAGGTCGTGAAGATGGACTTCGGAGGAGGAAAGTTCTGGGCGTACACCAAGAACGGCAACAACGGCGAGGAACTCGAAGGTCACAGCATTGCGATCAAGGAGGTTGCTCCGCTTGCACGTAGTCCGTGCCACCACTGTCTTGATTACACAGCGTACTATGCGGATATCTCGGTTGGATCGGTCGGCGCGCCAGACGGATGGAACTCTGTAATCGTCAGAAACGAGATCGGTGAGAAGTATCTGAACAAGGTGAAGGGCATCGAGTACATGGACGACCCGAAGCCGGGAATGTTCCTCATAAAGAAACTCGCAGCCCAGAAGCACAAGAATAATGCTCCAAAGGAAGGGCAGGGACATTAGTAAGATCAGTCGCGCCTTTTACATCGGGCGCTTTCAGCCGTATCACATAGGTCACCATACCGTCCTTTCGAGCATCGCCGGCGAGGTCGATGAGATCATCGTCGGGATTGGCAGCGCACAGCGTAGCCATGAGCCTGAGAACCCATTCACTGCAGGTGAACGTGTGGTCATGGTCTCACGTTCGCTGAAAAGTCTGGATATCGATTACTACGTGATTCCGATCGAGGACATTCAAAGAAATGCGGTCTGGGTCTCACATTTGAGGTCTATGACTCCGCATTTCGATCTCGCGTACACGAACAACCCGCTCGTCTTAAGGCTCTTTGAGGAGGCAGGAGTCGTGGTCAAGCGTTCTCCGATGTATCAGCGGGAAGTCTATTCCGGAACCGCCATCCGAGAGAGGATGCTAACTGGTGCGGAGTGGGAGCATCTCGTGCCTGATGCTGTGGCTCGCGTGATTGGGGAGGTTGGTGGGCTATCGCGGCTACAGGAGATCTGCGCGGATGACCTGAGGTAGGTGCCTGCTAACGGTGTGGGATGGAATATCATTGAGTGAAACGCGGTCAAACACTGGTTAGATGGTAGATAACGATGTTCCTCAAATTCAAACACGAAGTTAAGTCCGCGCTAAAATCCGCACTTGATACGACTGGTTATTCGATAGACGACCTCTACATCGAAGAATCCGCACATTCGGACCTCGCATCATCGTTATCCTTCAGACTGGCATCAAAATATAAGCAGAATCCAATGACCATCGCAATCACGATCGCTGACGCAATCACGATCCCTGAGAACTCGTTGATCGACAGAGTGGAGGTTGCTGGCGCATACATCAACTTCTTTGTCAGTAAAAAATTCTTAAACGACACGATATACGAAATCTTTGAAAAACAGGATTCGTACGGTGCAGGTCATGGAAAAGGAAAGGCGATCATCGAACACACCTCTGCAAACCCAAACGGTCCGTTGCACGTCGGACATATCAGAAATTCGATCATCGGCGATACTCTTGCAAGGATTTTGAAGAAGGTGGGATATGATGTGGAGGTCCAGTACTATGCCAATGATATGGGCAGGCAGATTGCAATCGTCGCATGGGCACTGGATCGTTTTGAATTTGACCGCCGGAAAAAGACAGATCATGCAATCGCAGACGTGTACATCCGTGCAAATCAGGAACTTGGAGATGATCCCGATCTTTCTCAGCAGATCGATGAGATGATGCAGAAGATCGAACTTGGCGACGAACGAATGATCGAACGGTTCGATCGTGCCACAGATCTTGCTATTTCAGGAATCACGTCCACGCTCGAACGTATGAACATCCATCATGACCGGTTCGTGTATGAGTCAAGGTTTGTGAAAGACGGCGAAGTAGCGGATGTTCTGCAGGAACTCGAGGGAAGCGGGCTTGCGGAGACCATCGACGGCGCGCTCACGGTTCGGATGCCGGAATTCGACAAGGATCTCGTGATCCGGCGGAGCAATCGCACATCGCTCTATGTTACGCGGGACCTTGCATACCACAGATGGAAAGCAGAGCAGTGCGACCGCATGATCGATGTTCTTGGCGCCGATCACAAGCTCATATCAAGCCAGCTCTGCTATGTTCTGAGGGTATGCGGGATTAAAGAACCGGAGATCGTTATTTTCGAGTTCGTATCCCTTCCCGAGGGGTCGATGAGCACCCGCGCCGGTAAATTCATCCCTGCGGACGATCTGCTTGATCAGGTCGAGAAGCAGGCACTCGTCGAGGTGACAAAGCGCAGACCCGACACCGGGGAAGACTTTAGAAAGCGCGTCTCAGTGCCGGTCGGCATCGGCGCGGTCAGGTACGACATCGTGAAGATATCCCCTGAGAAGGCGACGACCTTCGACTGGGAGAGTGCTCTTGATTTCGATAAACTTGGCGCGCCATTCATCCAGTACTCTCATGCAAGGGCGCGGAGCATCCTCAGAAAAACATCTGGCGTCCCTGATTCGATCGATCCGTCCGTTCTGACAGGCGATGCCGAGATCTCGCTTGTGAAACAGCTTGCCAGATTCTCGCACGTCGCCAACACGGCTGCATCGGATCTAAAGCCGCACATCATGGCGATCTATGCACGCGAGCTTGCAGAAGCATTCAATCAGTTCTACCGGCTGTCACCAGTCTTAAGCGCGCCAGATAATCTTCGTGATGCACGCATCGGGCTTGTTGAGTGCGCGCGAATCGTGCTTGCAGGCGTGCTGGACGTGCTCGGGATCGATGCGCCAGAGTCGATGTGAGACGCTATCAGAGATTCTTTGGAGCGGGGACGCGGAAAGAAACAGTTTGTGGTGGCTAATCTACATGAAGAAACAAGCTAAAATTCCTGATTCTGACGGACTTTCGTGGTTTTCAAAAAAATGTCGGACGAATAGACTTTGCGCCTTCGCGCCTTGGCGTTCCTCTGATTTAACGCAAGGTCGCAAAGTTGCAGAGACGAGAAAGACAAGAGAGTGACACCAGCGATTTCTACACACGTGAGGGCTACTGCTGTCGATCACAGAAAACATCAGAACCAGTAAAATTCTTCTCATATACGAAGATAAACCCTTATCTTGAATGCGGAAGCATTGCGAAGCCTTCGCCGAATGCATGGAGTGCATTTCGATCTACAAAAGATCAAATAAAGTGCTCAAAAACTGGCTAACAAGCACAAAAGGCGAAGCGACGCGAGTAATCGCGTCTTCTTTTACGTAAATATCATCGAAAAAAGAAAAAAGGGTAGGCGATTGCTCGCCTATACGCCTGCTGGTATCACGAGACTGCGCTCGCCCGCTGGTCTGAACGTTCGCATCGCACCCTTGGCGTACTCCTTCCTGATGTAGGAGAAGTCGAACACCAGTGATGGGTCAGCGAAGCAGACCTTAACGAGTGGGTTGCAGCAGTATGCATCATGTGCACCTGCGTGCGCTGCACCAGTGAATCCTGCGTACTCGCCCTGGTGACCTACGTTCATCGCGTAGTTCGGGTAGTTTGCGCCTCTGAGTTCGAGGCAGCATCCCTCGTCACCCTGGTACGAGCATACGTTGGTTGCACCGCACTGATCCTGCAAGTCGTATCCGAAGAATCCGAGTCTGCCCCAGCCTTCCTTGTGCACGTACATCGACATGTACCAGGCAGACAGTGCGACCTGTGCGTTTCCGGTTGCGATACCGGTTGTGCATGCACTGGCTGCTGCAAGGATTCCTGCTCTCTGCGATCCACCGAAGTGGTCTTCAAGAAGCGTTGGGTAGTCCTCGTAGCACTCCATACCGTTTAAGGTAACCTCGGTTGCCAGCTCGGTTGCGGT
>JAUWHQ010000082.1 GCA_030605805.1 Methanosarcinales archaeon
TCATATCAAGGTGCATCAGCATAGCCTCACCCTCAACAAACATGAATCTCATATTCGCGTTGTTCGGGAGTCTCTTTGTCAGGTGACCGTTTAGAAATACGTCATCGATCGAATCAAACACACCATCGATCAGCATATCGCGCAGTTTTACCAGATGCGCGGTGTCTGACTCAAATCGCTCACACGCAAGAGACACAGCCTTTGCAAAGCCGACGATGCCAGAAATATTCTCGGTGCCCGCACGAATGCCGCGTTCATGACCGCCTCCGTACATCAGCGGATCAATCTTCAGCCCTTTCCTGATATACAGGGCGCCAACGCCTTTTGGTCCGTATATCTTGTGTGAGGAGAGCGAAAGCATGTCGATATTCATCTTCCGTACGTCGATCTCTGTTTTGCCAAACGACTGGACCGCATCGGTGTGAAAAGGGATTCCATGATCTGATGCTATGGCACCGATCTCGCTTACCGGCTGGATCGTGCCGATCTCATTGTTTGCGTGCATAACCGAGATCAGTCTGGTCTCGCTGGTGATTGCCGACTCGACATCGCCTGGATCGACCAATCCGTCGGCATCGACCGGTAAGTATGTGACATCGCAGCCCAGATTCTCCAGATACCGGCATGTCTTCAGTATCGCAGGGTGTTCGATCGAACTGGTGATGATATGCCCTTTGTGCCCCGGCAGAGATCCTCTCAACGCAAGATTGTCGGATTCTGTGCCGCCCGATGTGAATATAATCTCTTCCGCGCCAGCGCCGAACGCATCAGCAATCTCCCCCCTTGCACTGGCAAGCGCATGCCTTGCGTCCCGCCCGAATGAATGCAGACTCGACGCATTGCCAAACATCTCTGTAAAATAAGGTGCCATCGCCTGCACGACCTCGCGGTCCACCGCAGTGGTGGCAGCGTGGTCCAGATAGATTCGCTTCATATATTGTATACTATGTATATTGTATATTATATGATATATACATCATATTTTGATCTGGCTTGCTGAAAAGCCTCTACCTATAAGAATATCTTTTATGCGATCTTTGTGATTACCTTGCAGCTCTATGGTCTCGTTTTTCACGGTTCCGCCGCACGCAAACCTGGATTTCAGGTACGTCGAAAGTTCGTGCAGGTCGATCTCATGCGAATCGATCCCATCGACGACTGTGACCTCTTTTCCATATCTCCGCCGTTTCACCTTGATGGTGATCCACTGTTGCTCTTTTGCCACCTCTTCGCAGATGCACAGTTCCTTTGGCAATCCACATACGATGCACATTTCTGAACTCATTGTCTGGGTGATACCTCCGATAGTTAAGTGTATAACGAATCGTAAATGAGACTTGAGCACGATGTTATTAAAAGATGATGGTACTCGCATCGCAACCCGCATCGAGTACGCGACCGGTGGGGTCGCAAGGATGCGCGGGCTGATGTTCAGAAGAGACATTCCCAACGATTACGCCATGATATTTGTCTTTTCAAAGCCAGGGGATGTCTCTGTGCATACGCTCTTCATGCGGTTCCCAATCGACGTTATTTTCTTAAGCAGGGATAAGATCATCATCGACATCGCAAGATTGAACCCGTGGACCGGTTACAGGCGCGTCAGAGACGTTGCGTATTTTATAGAGATGAACGCAGGGACCGGGGAGAGGTATGGACTTACTTGTGGCAGCCGACTGGTCTTTGATGCGGACGGAACATGACACAGTGGATCATGACACAGCAGACCGGGCAGACCGAGGCTGTCACGCACGCCGCGGTGCTCGGGGTAATTTTGAGGCTGCCCCCAGGGTCCCTGATCTGTCGCTCCCGAGTTTTGGATACTGCGACAATAAAAGATCATAATGTCGGAGTTGTAGCTATGGAAAGCACTGGAGTTTACTTAAAACCCATCTTCGGGCATTCTCGAAGATGATTTCGAGGTAATCCTGGCGAATGCTGCCCGTATCAAAGAGACGTTCCCGTATCAAAGACGCAAACTTTTCACAAAAGTTTGATCAAAAACTGTCGCTATGGGTTGATTCCTGCAAGTTTTATCCCAGCCATTGGACATCCGAGAGATGAGAGACCTGTGCCCGGACACGAAAGAAGCTGACAGAGGATATAACCGCCAGAAGAACAGGATCCATAAGATCCTGCAGGATGCGAACATCAAACTCATCATCGGTTGCGACCGATATCTTTGGCGTTTCGGGGCATGCGATGATCATGGCTCTGCTTAAGAAGGACGAACTGTCGCCAGATGAGATCAAATCCACGACAAAAGGTAAGCTCATGAATAAGATCGATCTGCTCATCAAAGCACTGGATGGTAAGGTCACAAACCACCATAGATTCCTGTTGAAGACCTGATTTCGAGCATATTGATTCTCTCTCCGGCGCGATTTCATATTCGATTTGATGAAGAGATCTGTCAAAAGCTCGAAGTACACAACAAGGAATTTGAGCTTATCCGGACAATCCCCGGCATCGGGTGCAATCACTGGCGCATCGATAAACGCCCTGATCGGAGTTGATCCGGTCTCGGTTCCCAAACGAACATCACCTCGCATCCTGGGCAGCAATGTGCCCGGGAAATAATGAGAGTGCAGGGAAAAGGAAGAGTGGCAGAACCGAGTCAGAGGCAACAATTATCTTAAAACCACGCTGGTAGAGGCAGCATGGGCAGCCTCAAGGACAAAAGGCACTTATCGCAGGCAGCGAAGTACCATATCACCGCTAAGCGGCGTGGAGGTAAGAGAGCAGCAGTCGCGATTCCGTCATCGAATTCCGGAAGGCAGTCTACCATATCCTATCCGGAGGCGAATCCTACAATGAGATCGGAGCCGAATCTGCTCGAAACCGAAAGTCTGATGCAAGAAAGCGTTCAATAATTCGAGAACTGGAGAAGCTGGGATACAGTGTTCAGAAGGTTGAGGCATCTACCCGAAAGTGGTTATTCCCCTATATCGTCGATATAGGGCTGGATTATTTTAAGCTGATACAAATAGCCCCCTCTTCCGATGGTAGTGCATACTATAAATTTTTATTCTTGTGGTGTGGCATATTTAGAGGCGTAAACTTTGGCTTTTCAGCAGACTTGGTCCTGTTTGAAAGTGTTAATCGCCCACGATTCCCC
>JAUWHQ010000055.1 GCA_030605805.1 Methanosarcinales archaeon
GTGAGCACCAGAGGTGCAACGATCTACTGCACCCACCAGCCGTGCGTGCTCTGTGCGAAGATGATCATCAATGCAAACATCGTCCGCGTGGTTTTTACGCACGCGTACCCTGATTCTCGTGCGCTTGAGTTCTTTGCGGAAGCCGGGGTCGAGGTTGCGCGGATGGATCGCGGATTGATCGTGGACATGAGGGCACGGCTTGAACACGCAGTGGGGCTTTCTAACACCCCACGCCTCTGAATTATGAATGATTGAATGATACAGGAGAATTCGGGCTGCTGGCGGTCTATAATCTGACAACCCGTTCTCCATCATCGGCGGATCATCGCCGCGTGTGCAGGACCTACATAAAGCTCATCGAGATGAAGGTCACATACACCATGATAAACAGCAGACCGACCGTCCTGTCAAAGACCCCTCTGTACCGCATAAAGATCACCATCGCCATCGCCAGAAAGACCATCAGAACGATATCATTCACAAGCACCGCACCATCGGTCATCGGAATGGTGCGTATCGCAGCACCGATCCCAAGAGCGAGCAGAATGTTTGCGATATTGCTTCCGATGACGTTTCCAAGAACCATCATGCCCCGGTTTTTCCGGGCGGCGGCAATCGAGACTGCAAGCTCGGGAAGCGAGGTGCCGAGTGCCACCAGCGTCAGCCCGATGATGGTGGCAGAGATTCCGAGTTCGGATGCAAGACCGATGGCAGCACCCACCAGAAACTTACATGACACAAGCACGCCAGCCGCCCCGACAACGACCATGAACACCGACTCTGCGATCGCCTTTTTGTTGCTGCGAAGATGATCTGCTGCAATGGTACGCGCCGACTGGTGCCTGCGGTATCCGTACCATAAATACCATCCGTATACCAGTAGCAGCAAAAACCCTTCGAGGCGCGTGATCTTGCTGTTGTACAGGAAGCAGCATGTTGCGGCAGCAAGTATCAGGGCATGGATCTTTGCATCACGGTGGATACCCGGACCAACGACGATAGGGCGGATCAGGCATGACGCACCAAGTATCAGCGCGATGTTGGTGACGTTTGACCCGATGATATTTCCGAATGCGAGATCGGTGTTGCCGGTCATGCTCGAGTATGCAGCGACCGCGATCTCAGGAAGTGATGTGCCAATCGATACGATGGTCAGCCCGATCATGAACTCGGAGACGCCAAGGGTTCTTGAGAGTCTTGATGCGCCATCTGTGAACCAGTTACTCGAGTACGACAGGAAGATGGCGGCGGTCAGGATGATTGCAAGTTCCGTCAGCATGGGAATAGATTGGTTTAATAGTACATAATCGTTATAACCAACCATGATGACCTACCACCCGGAGGAAAATAGCATTGGTTAGAAAAACAACCAGAAAAGCGGATCGCTGGAAATCAAAGGTATGGTACCAGATCATCGCCCCCGAGATGTTTGGCAGGGCGGTTATGGCTGAAACCTGTGCAGACGATCCCGAAAAACTGATCGGACGGACGATCAACGTTACTGTTGCTGAGATGACAAACGATTTCTCGAAACAGAACATCAAACTGAAATTCAAAGTCACCGATGTGAGTGGAAATACGGCAAATACGGCATTCATGGGGCATCGGCTGGCAAACGACTACATCGCATCGCTGATCAAACGCCAGACCTCACGTATCGATGCCAACTTTGAGGTGCGCACAAAGGATGGGTATCGGATGCGGATAAAACCAACCTGTTTCACGACACACCGCGCAAAAACAAGCCAGATCGAAGCGATACGTAAGAGTGCAGAAGAACTTGTCCAGGATCGCGCAAGAAAACTTGATTTTGAGAGATTAATCGAAGAAGTTGTGCAGGGAAAACTTTCAGCGAAGATTTACCGCAGTGTTAAGAATATATATCCGCTACGCAGAGTGGAAATTCTGAAAACAGAGATGATACTCCCCAGCACAAGGCAGTAAGGGCGTGGCAGAAAGCCAGCTGGCTTTTTCACATACAGCAACCATAGATCATTAGATCATGTATCTCACAGCCTCTGAAGAAGAGATCCTTGCTGGCGAGCAGGGCTATGTGCTGCAGAAGGCGATGGAGATACTCGCTGCACTCGGCGATATCTATGGTGCGGATCGTTTGATACCTGTAAAAAGCACCCAGATCGCGGGAGTGTCCTATAAAACCATCGGTGATGCCGGGCTCGAATGGATATCCGATCTATCCGGCGTGGTACGTGTCCCTTCGATACTGAATCCCGCGGGGATCGACCGTCTGCGATGGAGGGAACTTGGGGTTTCAGAGGAGTTTGCTGCAAAACAGGGGCAGATCATCGAGGCTTATGAAAAACTGGGCATTATTGCGGAGTGTACCTGCACCCCATACAATATACGCGACGATATCGCAGAGATCGGTGATCATCTTGCATGGAGCGAGTCGTCTGCGGTTTCTTATGCGAATTCGGTCATTGGAGCACGGACAAACAGGGAAGGCGGACCTTCCGCACTTGCCGCAGCGTTGATCGGGAAAACGCCGAACTATGGGTATCATCTGGGTGAGAATCGGGTTCCCTCACTCGCGATCCGCGTCGAAAGTGAACTAAGCGGCAGCGATTATGGCGCGCTCGGCTACATCGCCGGCAGAATCGCTGGCACGAGGGTTCCGGTCTTCTCGCTTGAATCGGTGCCGACAGACGACGAACGAAAAGCCCTCGGGGCGGCGATGGCAGCGTCAGGCGCTGTTGCGCTCTACTATATCGATGGTTTGCCGCCGTATCCTGCCGGGGGCGAGTGTGATACCAGCGATATCGACGAGCGAGTCGTTATCGAGCAGAGCGAGATTGCAGGTGTGTATGGGCTGCACCGGTGCGATCCTGACATCATCGCGCTCGGCTGCCCACACTGCTCGGCTGCCGAGCTTGCAAAACTGCGCGATCTGCTTGCAGGTAAGACCGTGACAAAGGAGTTCTGGATCTGCACGTCCCGGAGATTGCGAAACATGCATCCAGACCTCGTTGCCGGGATCGAAGCAAGCGGCGCAAAGGTGGTATGCGATACCTGCATGGTGGTCTCGCCTGTGTGCGCACGATACGATTGCATGATGGTTAACTCTGGCAAGGCACTTCTCTATGTGCCGCAGATGTGCGGAACCGACGCCGTG
>JAUWHQ010000036.1 GCA_030605805.1 Methanosarcinales archaeon
AACGAGGACGATGTCCTGATCGAGGATGAGTACCGCGATATGGTGAAGATCATACCGGTCTCGAAGATCAGCGAGGTGCTGGAGATCAGTCTGGTAGGAAAGGGGAAGGAAGGCTTGCTCGATACGATCAAGCGGTTCTCAAAGAAGGTAAATATTCCGATCCCGGATCTTAATGTACCTAACGTGCCGATTCCTGCGTATGGCACCAATTCGACGGCTACGCCGTAGTAATGTGTAACGGGTGATGGGTGACATGTCACAGATTACAGATCACACATTACCGCCCGCAGGGCGACGGGTATGAACTTTGTCAAAGAATATCCATAATAGAATGCTGCCACCATGAGGAGCACGGCGAGCAACTCTATGATCATTGCAAGGGTTTCGTACTCCAATATCTCACCTGAATAACTCTCCGATCTTCTCGATCATAATCCTTTCCGGGCTCTCCGGTCGTGTATGTTCGTACTCTTCGAATTTCCGTATCTGCTCCCTGCGCCCTACGATAGCCAGTATCGAACCAGCCTCTATAACAGTACTCCCGTGCAGATCAATGATCGTCTTTTCGTCTTTCTCTATCGCTATAACCGTGCAACCGACCTGCGATCTCAGATCCAATTCTTCGAGGGTCTTTCCGGCAAACGGGGAGCCTTGAAGAGCATGATATCTCTCGATTGCTATGTCCTCGTAGAGCATCACGACATCCTCCTCATGTTCAGAGATCGCCAGTTTTGCAACCATCTGCCCCACCACGATGGAGAGCGATGCAACATAATCGGCGCCGGCTCTGTAGATTTTGCCGCATATCGGCGCGTTCGCCCTCGCCAGAATGATGGCATCCGGAGCAAGCGTCCTTGCGACGAGCGTTGCAAAGATCGTGTCAGTATCGGTGTTCAGCGCTATTATGACAGTGGATGCGGATGCAACTCCCGCGCTCATGAGAACCTCTTCGCTTGCGCCGTCCCCAACCACGTAGTCGAAGCCGCGTCCCAACAGGGCGTCTTCGTTTTTATCCACTACAATAAATTCAACTTCGGCATCCACAAGTTCGGTGACGATGCTCTTACCAACGTCCCCATATCCAACAACCACCACGTGCCCGTGTTTTGTTTTCATCTCTCGGCAGTCTCCTCATCTGGTTAACTTCTTCAGAGCTACCAGATGTTCATCTGTCCCGACCGCCAGCAGAATCGAATTGGATCTGATTATATCGGTTGATTTCGGATTGAGCGAGAGTTCACCCCTTGCCCACATCCCTATGATGTTGCAACCGGTTCGTTTCCTTATCTCTGAATCTTTCAAGCTCTTTCCAATCAGTTCGCTCTCCGGGTAGATCGGAAATTCGATTATCTCGATATCTTTTAGAAATTTGGTCGCGCCGACCAGGTGGCTGACCGTCGGGTCGGCTGCCTTCCTGCCCATGAACGAGCCGAGCATCGATTTCGGGGCGATCACGCTGTCTGCGCCTGCATACTCCAGATACTTTCTCTTTGATAAATCTTCGAGAATGGCGATTGTTCTTACTTCACACATATCTTTCGCGGTCAAAACAATATCTGCGTCGATTTCGTCGCTTTTATTAGCTATCAAAACCCTTGCTTTCCGTATATTTGCCCCATCGAGAGTATTTTTGTCGCACGGGTCTCCATGAATGCAGAGAATGCCGCGTTCCAGCAAGTCTCTGACAACGCTGCTGTCATCCTCCACCACCACAAAAGGGATCCGCTGGTGCTCCAGTTCCTCGATCAAGCTCTCGACAAGCAGGCTGTATCCACAGATGATCAGGTGGTCCGATAATGCTTGCGGCACGCTCGTCGGCAGCGCTGCTTTCACCCGCGACTCGATCCATGGTGTGATGACCAGCGGGAAAAGCAGCGCGAATAAGAGAATGACCCCGGAAATAGCAACCACGACTGAGAATAACCTCCCGGCTCCCTCTGCAAAATAGACATCTCCATATCCAACGGTTGTCATGGTTGCAATGACCCAGTAAATTGCGGTTACCGGGTTTACATTCTCCATCTGCCCTGGTATGTGCTGACCCTCTCTAAACATCAACAACAGGAAAATGGAGCCGTATATGATGACGAGACAGAGGACGATAGCTGAATAGATGATGATCGACTTCTTGATATTCCTGACCATGATTATTTCATCATTTTTTGCACCAGACGTGCCTGAAATCCATGATACTTCGAAAATCCTTCTGAATCCTTCTGATCGATCGAGGATTCGCCGAACGAGACCAGTTCCTCTGAATAGAGTGCGAAATCAGATCTCCTTGCAATCACCGTTGCAGAACCCTTGTACAATCGCAACTTCACGTCTCCTGCGACTCGTTTCTGGGTCTCATTGATGAATGCGGATAGATCGGCGTACAGCGGATCGTCCACAAGACCCATGTATGCAAGCTCAGCCCACGCAGCATCCACCATCGCCTTGAACCTGAGTTCACCCCTTGTGAGGACGAGCGACTCAAGATCGCGGTGCGCGGTAAGGAGTATCGTCGCAGCAGGATGCTCATAGATCTCCCGTGCTTTTAGTCCGAGCACCCGATCCTCAATGTTGTCTGACCGCCCGATTCCGTGCGCACCACCGATTCTGTTGAGCTTTGCGATCAGCGAGACACCGTCCATCGTAGTTCCGTTTAATGCTACAGGGACGCCGTTTTTAAAGGTTAATTCGATGATCTCCGGATCTGGTGCATCTTCAGGCGACGTGGTCCACTCATAGATCTCTTCGGGCGGGATTATGTATGGGTCCTCCAGTTCGCCGCCCTCGATGCTCCTGCTCCACAGGTTTTCGTCCACGCTCCAGATCTTCTCCCTGCTGACCGTCACAGGTATCCCGTGATCTTTCGCATAATCGATCTCCCATTCCCTTGTCAGGTTCATGTCACGCATCGGTGCAACAACATCGAGATCGGTCGCCCTGAATACCACCTCGAAACGAAGCTGGTCGTTGCCTTTTCCTGTGCAGCCGTGCGCCAGAGCATCCGCCTTCTCTGATTCGGCAACCTCGACGATCTTCTTCGCAATCAGCGGGCGGGCAAGCGCTGTTCCGAGCACATAACCCTCATAGAGTCCGTTTGCTTTGATCGAGGGGAACAGGTAGTCGTCTACGAACTCGTTCTTCAGATCGAGGGTGTAATGCTCATCAGCGAGGGTTTTTGCGCGCTTGGTTGCGTCATCGATCTCGGATGCTGGCTGTCCGACGTCGGCAACGACTGTGATCACGCGATCGTAATTATATTGCTCTTTAAGGAGCGGAACGCAGACAGACGTGTCCAGACCGCCAGAATATGCAAGTACTACGGTTTTCATGGTGCTACTCCTATTATCAATAATGGTACGGGTGGGTTACTTATGATTGGCTTATCTTTTTCTTTTTCTGACATTAAGTCTCCCACGAAAGCAAGAGCAAGACTTGCCGACACCGGATGGTGCGGCAGCCCCCGCCATCCGTCACTATTAAATATCAGTAACCTGAATACCCATAGTACAATCCATAGTACAATCGTAGGAACTGGTGGTACCTTGCCTTATACAATCGAATACATACACGCGAGAGAGATACTGGATTCCCGTGGAAATCCAACTATCGAGGTTGATCTGGGCACTCCAAGCGGTTTTGGGCGTGCTGGTGTACCTTCCGGCGCATCAACGGGCACGAACGAGGCGCTCGAACTCCGGGATGGCGACGATACGAGATATCATGGGAAGGGCGTTTTAAAGGCGGCCCAAAACGTAAATACCGCGCTCCGGAACGAGATCGTTGGCATGGATGTGCGGGACCAGCGTTACATCGATCAGGCGATGATCGATCTTGATGGCACGCCAAACAAATCAAAGCTTGGCGCGAATGCCATACTCGGTGTTTCGATGGCGGCTGCAAAGGCTGCCGCGGATTCGGCAGACCTGCCACTCTACGTGTATCTTGGTGGCACCAATGCACACACGCTGCCGTGCCCGACCATGAATGTGCTGAATGGAGGCGAACACGCAGGAAACGATCTTGCGATCCAGGAGTTCATGATCCAGCCAAAGGGCGCGTCCTCATGCACAGAGGCGATACGGATCGGTGCGGAAGTTTATCACGAGTTAAAGAAGATCCTGAC
>JAUWHQ010000197.1 GCA_030605805.1 Methanosarcinales archaeon
GCAAGCGAAGTTGTGCCGCTACCAAGAAACGGATCAAGCACAGAATCGCCAACAAAACTGAACATCTTGATGAGGCGTCCTGGCAATTCTTCAGGGAACATTGCCAGATGTTTGCCCTGCTTTTCGCCGGGAAAATTCCAGTGCCCGGTGAAATATCGGTTCCATTCTTCCTTTGTCATTCTTGACTGCTCTTTGACCTCTTTGCTCACCTTAGGTGGATTTCCGTACTTCTTAAAGATTAAAATGAATTCATAATCCAGCTTGATAATCCCATTTCTCGGATAGGGGAACGAACCCATAACTGTGGCACCGCCGGTCGTGTTGCAGGTGGTGACCTTTTGCCAGATGATGGCACCCATGTAATCAAAGCCCACACTCTCACAGAACTTGATAATCTCTGTTCTTATCGGGATGACCTTGTATCTTCCATAATAGACAGAGCGGGCAAACTGATCGCCGACGTTGATGCATAATCGACAACCACTGTGCAGAACCCTGTGGCATTCCTTCCATACCATGTTCAGATTGTTGACATACTCCTCATAAGTGTCGTTAAAACCGATCTGCGCCCCATTTCCATAATCTTTCAGCTGCCAGTAGGGTGGAGATGTGATAACAAGATGAATCGACTCGTCAGAAACTTCTTTCATCCATCTTGAATCGCCGATGACGATCCTGTGCGTCGTCTCCATCATATCTCTCGCATCGCCTCAGGAATACACTCGATGACATCGGTTGCAAGCAGCCCGTACCCAAATCTCCTGAATGCAAGATCGCCTGCCGTCCCTGTGATGAACGCGCCGGCTGTTGCCGCAGCCGCAGCAGACGCATCATGCGTTGCGAGCAGCGCGCCGACCACGCCTGCGAGCACGTCTCCTGTGCCGCCGACTGTCATCCCGGCGTTGCCCATGTGGTTGGTTCTGACATCCTCGCCGTCAGAGATGACATCGATCTCTCCTTTGAGGAGTGTGACGACGTGGTTTTTTAGAGAGAAATCCCGGACCAGTTCGCAGCGCTCACCAAGGTCTGCTGCCACGGTCCCGCCGAGCCCCTCGAATTCGCCTGCATGTGGCGTGACGACCGGTATCGCTGCCCGCCCCCGATCCGGCAGCGGCATCTCAAGCGCGTGGAGCGCATCGGCATCGATCACGAACCGCGTGTCAGGATTTGCCGCGATAATCTCTAAAACCGCTTCTGCGGTCTCGCTCTCGCGTCCAAGCCCCATCCCGATCACCACGACATCGTGCCTCCGGATCAGCGCATCGATCGCCCGGGTGTCGTCGTGCGCCAGATACCTGCTGGAGAGTGCATGCACAATCATGTCCGGCGAAAATCCCGCGATCACAGGCGCGACACTCCGCGGCGTTGCGACCGTTACCCAGTCAGCACCTGTCCGCAGCGCAGCAAGTGCGGCAAGTGCGGGCGCGCCCGTAAACGCGCCGCCTCCGATCACAAGCACCCTGCCGCTGTCTCCCTTATGCGATCCTGCTGATCTGGTAGGGGGCAGGTCTCCTGTGCCAGCGATCCGCTCAGCCCGCGCAGGGATGCCGATCTCTGCGACCTCAATCTCGCCGGTAACCCCGGGATGTCCGAAAAGTCCGGTTTTTGCCCGATGGAACGTGACTGTCAGGTCTGCGTGTACCGAATACTCGAGGTGGTCCGGATCAAAGCCGGACGGGACGTCCACCGAGAGAACGAACGCATCCGAGTCATTGATCAATGCGATGGCGCTTGCTAATGGCTCACGAACGCGCCCCCGGACACCTGTGCCGAGCATGGCATCGATGATGACGTCAGCGTCCAGCGCTTGTAGTTCGGTTGAGTCCCTGATCTCGCGGACATTCGCACCGAGATTCTTCAGAATCTGCCAGTTCTGACGCGCCTCATCGGTTGCAATGTCACAAGCGCGCCCCAGCAGCAGTATTTCAGGATTGTAGTCAAGAAGATGCCGTGCCGCAACAAACCCGTCGCCGCCGTTGTTGCCGGTGCCTGCAAGAACGATGATCGTCCCGCGATCGAACCGTGCGCGAACCCCGCGGGCAACATAAGCGCCAGCGTTCTCCATCAGTTGAAGCGGGAGTAGTCCGATACCTGCGCAGTTACGATCGATCCGGCGCATCTCAGACGGGGTGATCTCGGTTTTCATTCGTTTTCTGTTCTGTTTAAGTCTGTTCAATCTGTTGCAGGTCTTTTTACCGTGATCGGAATCAGACCTGCTTCCAGTTCCCTGATCGCTATGTCAATGGGCTCTCCCGTGTCAGGTGTTATCAGCACCGGCGCACCCAGTGATATCTGGAGCGCCCGTGCGCCGATGATGCGAGCATATTCATATCGCGTGTATTGGTCCAATGTGGTTGCAACCTCCTGTTTTAGTCTATGTGACACACCGCAGATAAATATCTTCGCATCAGGGCGGGGTTGCAGGAGTTGCAGGAGTTGCCCGGATGTGTTTGCAACTGCCGCATTGCATGGTGCTTGAATCCGGTAACCGACGAAAATACGCTCGGATTATTAGATAGGGCTAAACAACCCGTCGATCTCCGCGCCGCAGTTATAACACTTCCCGTTCTCGATTCGACTCTCGAGGACGCTGAACCCGAACCGTTCGATCAGAAGCTTGTTACACTGGTAGCAGTACGTATTTTCGTTTCCTGTGCCTGGAATGTTTCCCTCATATACGTATCTTAGCCCCTCTTCAATGCCGATCTCTCTTGCTCTGTGAAGAATTTCGATTTTGGTCGGCGGTGCATCAGGAAACTTGTACTGCGGATGAAATCTGGAGATGTGCCATGGAATATCCACACCGACGTCTGCGATGAACCTTGCGATCTCTCGCAACTCCTCTTCACTGTCATTGACAGTCGATACCACCAGTGTGGTCACCTCAAGCCAGATGCCGAGTTCCTGGTATAGCCTGATGGTGTCAAGGACGGGCGCAAGCCTTGCTCCGCACATCTTTCTGTATGTCTTGTCGTTGAATGCCTTGAGATCGATGTTGCCGGCGTCAAGGTATGGTGCAATCTCACGGAGGGCTTCGCTGCTCATGTATCCGTTCGTAACGAACACGTTCTTGATCCCCGCGTTGTGCGCAAGTTTCATCACATCGAGTGCGAATTCGATGAAGATGGTCGGTTCGGTGTATGTGTAGGCGATGGTCTTGCAGCCATTCCCAATTGCCAGATCCACCACCTCCTCAGGGGTCATATCCTGCCCGGGTATCTCCTGGTCGCTCTTTAACTGGCTGATATGCCAGTTCTGGCACCAGAGGCATCTGAGATTACACCCGGCGGTTGCTATCGAAAACGACCTCGTGCCCGGGAGGAAATTGAAAAGGGGCTTCTTCTCGATCGGATCGACGCCGCTTGCCACGATCCTGCCGTACACGAGGCTGTAGAGCGTGCCATCCCTGTTCTCCCGAACAGAGCATATCCCACGCTTGTTCTCGCCGATTACACAGAAATGGTTGCATAGATGGCATTTAACCCTGTTATCGGCAAGTTTTTCATAGAAGATGGCTTCCTTCATAACCAGCACCAGTGCATAATCGGAGCAATGGGATATGAACCTTCTGATTCGTGGGAGTTGCCAACTTGGGCGTTGGTGCCCGGGATCGATGATAACTTCAAAGCCCGGTCACTATACCACCGCTCTGAAGAGCGAGATATCAGTGATGGGGGTGTTTGGTGACAGCGACGCGAATTTTGCTTATCGGTTAAGCGTGTTTGCAAAGTGCGAAGGCATTTGGGTGAGCCCATAAGGCGAAGCGCATACCCAACTGTTGGGCGTTGGCTCGCTGTCTCTGGCACTCACAATCCCTCCTCTGTTGTTTCCCGATGCACTCATGTCCGGGATTAACCCCTACGGTACATTCAACGCGCACTTTCGCCGATATGAACGATACAAATCTCACGGATAGTGCGGATGACCCATGGATTGGAACTACCTGTGCAGAGAACACCTGGATTTTTAGCTGATGCTTCGGACATCATCTGGCTTGGAAGGGGTGCCTACCCAGGGCGAAAGTATTTCGGAAAGTCACAAGAAGAGTTACAGATACAAATTAGCAATTTGTCATAAGAGTACCATTTTCGATGAAAAACCGATACCTTTATGTACTTTGAAATATCGATGTGGCACGCACAATCGCTGTATGGGCAACCCGATGTAAATTCGGGGAAAGAAGACCGTGTAAAGTAACACCTCTTTCTGTATGGAAATGTGTGCACGTAAGTAACATCAATGGAGTTGATCGACATGACAGAGAAAAATAAAGATATCACACATATATTGAGACTCGTGACAATACCGCTGATACTTGCTGTGATGCTGTCAGCGGGTGCTATTGGATGCGGAAATGGTGGCGATGGATGTGACTGTGAAGATGGATGCGGATGCTGTTGTTGCGGAGATGGTAATGAATGTGTGGACGGATGTGAATGTGACCAGCCAGGTATAGAAGTTGATAAGACTGTTTGGAGCGGAACAGCATGGGTTGACAGCACCGATGCAGGTGCTGGCGAAACCGTGAGATTCAACTGTACAATCCATAACAATGGAGAATGCAATCTCACCAACATAACAGTCAGGGACAGGTTACCAGAGAATCTGGTATACGACAATAATCCAACACCCGACCCGGAATACATATCTAATGGCTTGATCGTGTGGGAATTCCAATCGCTTGCTATAGGCGAGAACATAACGATCGAGTTTGATGCACGTATGATAAAATGCGTTGATAGCGTGAACCGCGTGAATGTATCTGCATGGTATAAACAATGCGTATGCAGTGACGGTGATGACTGTGAGGACGGATGCGAAGACGGCTGTGACTGTGGTTGCTGTGGTTGCTGTTGTTGCGGAGATTGTACCGGATGCGGATGCGAGGATGTTGAAGTATCAGATGACGATACTGCAAATGTCACATGTCCAACTCCCACACCAACTCCCACACCTACACCAACTCCCACACCAACACCGGTCCCTGTGCCAACCATGTCCCCGATCGGAACCGTGTTGCTCATCTGTGTGCTCGGTTTAATCGGTGCAGGCGTGATTACGAGGAGAGGGTAACCCCTCTCTTTTTTCTCCGAAAGTAGCCGCGCTCAAGTACCCCAAGCACAGTGAGCACCGAATGC
The DNA here is from genome assembly GCA_030605805.1 of Methanosarcinales archaeon. Taxonomy (GTDB): domain Archaea; phylum Halobacteriota; class Methanosarcinia; order Methanosarcinales; family Methanogasteraceae; genus Methanogaster_D. The sequence goes on from JAUWHQ010000197.1 coordinate 5,139, forward strand.
GAGAGTGCATGTAGGTCGTACCCACCCTCAAGCATAATCGCGAGTCTGCCCCCGCAACACTCCCCGGCAATCGAGGAGATGACCGATGCCATCTTCCCGAATCCTTCGGTCGTGACAGCCATTCCGGCTAACGGATCGTCAAGATGGGCATCGAACCCGGCAGATACAAGAATGATATCCGGATCGAACTCAAGCGCAGCGGGCGTCAGGATCTTTTCGAACGCATCGATATACGCAGCGTCACCAGATCCTGCGGGAAGCGGCACATTGAGCGTGTAACCGCGCCCATCGCCCCCGCCGGTCTCACCGGCTGATCCGGTTCCCGGGTAGTGCGGATACTGGTGAACCGAGAAATAGAAGACCGAGGGGTCATCGTAGAACATAAGCTGGGTCCCATTCCCGTGATGCACGTCCCAGTCCACGATGAGCACCCGCTCCAGCCCGCTCTGCTGTGCATGTCTTGCCCCGATTGCGATGTTATTGAAGATGCAGAACCCCGATCCCCGACCCGGGAACGCATGGTGCCCTGGCGGGCGGAGAAGCGCGAACGCATTGTCCACATCATTACCACCACCATCGCCACCGCCCATGGCAAGATCGACGGCACAGATCGCACCGCCCGCGGCGAGCAGCGCGGCATGGTACGAGGCATTGCACACAACAGTGTCAGGGTCAAGCGGGATTTCATGCTCTGAGTGATATTTCACCTTTTCGATGTACTCGGGATCGTGAACGTACCGTATCTGCTCGATAGAGGCTGGTTCGGGTTCGATTTTTCGGACGTTGATTCCGGACTCTTCAATCAGTTGCATGATCGCAAGCAGCCGCTCCTTTCGTTCGGGATGATTTCCTGTCTCGTGCAACAGGTAGTCTGGGTGGTAGATGATTGATGTCATGATTTCATGCAACCGGAGTTTCGTTTAGACCTATGACCTGGTCTCTGAGATTGTCGATGTCCTCTTCCAGACCCTCTATATCGCTTTCCAGATCGGCGATCTCGAACCTCTTACTATCTAAGTCCGATTTCAAATCTTTGTTCTCTCTTTCCAGACTTTTCTTCGTCCTTTCCAGCGCTTCAATCGCCTTATTCGCCTGCGCAAGGTCTGTCTGAAGCCCCACCTTCTCGGTCTCGACCTCCTCATACTTCTCGCCGAGCACCTCCTCACGCTCCTCTGATATGCTCAGATTCCGAAGAGCGGCGTCCAAAATCTGTTCTTTCTCCTGATAATCGCTCATCGTCTTCTGCAGCGACTCGTTGGCGGTTATGTACTTTGATTGCAGACCTGCGTATGTGTACTGGTAGTACACGCTGGATGCCGCAACCCCGATACAGAGCAGCATGATGAGTCCGAGCAGCGAAAAACTGACATTTCGGTTCATAACTGTTCTTACCTGTTCTTACCTCTTCTGAACCTTTGGCAAAACTCTTATAAATCCCTTCGCATGTCCCGAAAATCGTAAAACCTTTCCGGCGGTCTGGCGTGATTTCACCATCCGAAAGATCCGGGGCAGGCACGATCTGAAAGTATGCGTGTGTTTCCGCCGATTATCAGAGACTTCCGAAAGATTGGGGATGTGTATCTGTTCATATCATCCGGATCAACTTTGCAAAAACACCCACGCTCTTCCGGTTCATCAGAAGTTTTCGCACGACAACGGACGGATGGTCCATATCTCCGTATCTCGTGATCAGATTCAGTAGTTCATCATCATCCAGAACTTCAATCAACCGATTGATCCTTGAATCGCCGAGGTTCGCCATCCATTCATTAATCCTCTTTCCAATCGCCAGTTCCCGCCCGATCCTTGCTCTCCAGAGCCGATCATACCGGGCAAGCCGTCTGACAGATGTGTCGCCCTCTCTGACTGCGTCGGCGGCTACTTTCCCGGCGATCTTCGCACAGACAGCGCCCGGGTACACGCCCCCGCCAGATGTCGGTTTGACCTGCCCTGCCGCATCGCCGGTGATCAGCACGCCATCTGCGACTGCTTTTTGCGGCACACCGATCGGGATTCCACCGAGCACGATCTCAGAGATGCCGGAACGGCACTTCCTTGATACGATCCGGTGCTCCAAGATCAATCGTTGCAGATGATCCCATGCGGAGCCTGCTCCCGCCCCCATCCCTGCTCCCGACCCGGGTTCTGATCCACGGTCCGATCCCGATCTGACAGCAAGCCCGATGCGTGCGCTGTTATGGTACGGAACCGCCCATGCAAAGAATCCTGGCGCACACGATCCCGGAAATATCTCCACAAAATTGGGATCGTCGAAGTCGTAGACCGTGCTCAACTGTGCGCCTGAAAGGATTGTTTCGGGCGTGTCAAGACCTGCCCACCGTGCGACATGGCTCTGAATCCCGTCCGCCCCGATGATAACGTCTGCTTCGATAGAATCCGGCTCTCCTTCGGTCACGACACGGAGAACCTTTCTGTGATTCGTGGGATTTCTGTGATCCACGCGACTTTCGTGATCACGGATATCCATGCCGACAGCACGCGTCCGCATGAGTATCTCTGCGCCGGCGCAGACCGCATCCTGTGCAAGCGTGCGGTCAAAGAGCCTCCGGTCGACCACGTATGCCTTGATCTCGTCCCCTACTATGCGAATCCGCCGTCCGTCAGGCGCATAGACAAACGCACCAGTGATCGGATGAAAACGGCTGTCAGGAGTTATCTCGCACTCCCGGACGGCGTTTGTGCTCAGCAGCCCTGCGCACTGCACAGGCGACCCGATGGATGCGTGCTCCTCGATGATGAGCGTCTTTGCTCCGTTCTTTGCGGCGTACTTCGCTGCCAGACATCCGGCGGGTCCTGCTCCGACCACAACGACCTCGTAATCCATGTTGGTATGATTATAGCACCTGACAAAAGAAAGGTTTGGATTCGTGGGATATGCTGTCGCAGAGGGCACTGGTGGACATGGGCACGGCGGCGCATCCTGGCTCTCTAAACGTTTGTGTCATAATATCTGCCAAGGAAGGGGGTGATTATACATGCATGCTCAAGGTCATGCGTGGTTTTAAAAAGGGTTTAACGGTGCAAACGACAGGTAATTATTCCCATGTCCCTTTATACTGCATGTTATGATAAACTATTGTAGATTAGGACACTCCCCAATCCTCACAGCGCCACCGACTCATCAGGCATCGCAACATACGGGATTGCGCCGAGCGCGCCGATAACACCGTTGCCATCGAGCCAGACCTCTGTGCCTGCAACTCTTGCACATTCGAGTGCGTACTCGCGGGTAAGCACCCGGCTCTTACATGACCGCCCGTAATCATCGAGCGCCGATCCATCGAAGCCTGATAGCGAGACCATCCCAGTCTCATCAGATACCGAATATTCGGTCAGCAGATCCCGGATCGCTGCAAGCACCTGTTCTGCGCCGCTCTCCATGCAGGCGAACTCAAGCGCGGTCGAGACGCAGTTCTGGGTCTTTGCAGGCACCGGGTACAACTGCACGATCGAATGCGAGAGATACCGCGCCGCCTCACAGTCCACCAGAGAAGCGATGTTGTGCGCAAGGCACCATGTCGCGCCAACCTCCTTTGAATCGGTGTCATCGATGCCGATGATCAACCGGCTCCGTCTCGGAACCGTGATCGTGCCGCTCCCGACCTTTCCGCCGCCCGACTCGCTGATACCGTACTCAAGCACGCCGTCAGCCATCGCACGACACGAGGTTGCACCGACCCCGCCGCCGCCAAGCCCCGCATACGTGATCTCGACCCTGTTCTCATGCACCGCCACGCATTTGATGCCGCCTGCTGCGTGCGATGCTTCGAGATTAAGATCGCAGCCGCCTGTCCGGCAGAGGTACCTGATGGTGTTTCCGATCACCTTCGTGCCGATCACAAGAGGGCTCTTTGCATAATGGTAACGTGCCCATGCAGAGCCACCATAGCAGCGGGAAAACTCAATGATCTCGACGAGGCTGCCCTCATCGTTGCTGACAGCGTATATCGCCTGATAGGGCACCGTGTAAGGATCATCAATCATTATTGATCACTCAAAACCTCCCTTCGCCCTGAGATACCCAAGCAGTCCCCCCGCATCGAGCAACTCCTGCATGAATGATGGAATCGGACTGAAATCGTATGTTTCGCCAGACGTCAGGTTCTCAACGAGACCTTTTTCAAAATTGATCCGCAGTTCATCCCCGTTATGAGTTTTTTCTGCGATTCCAGCACATTCGATCAGTGGCAGCCCGATATTGAACCCGTTTCGGTAGAAGATGCGAGCAAACGACTCTGCAACGATACATGCCACGCCACATGCCTTTATGACCTGAGGTGCCTGTTCTCTGGACGAGCCGCATCCGAAGTTGGGCGCTGCAACGATGATCTGACCTTTCGTACGCTTGCTATCGGTGTAAAAATCCGGATCGATCGATTCAAAGGTGTGAACTGCGAGTTTGTTCAGATCGAGCTCATCATACTTGTATTTGCCTGAAATGATCTCGTCCGTGTTCGTATCATGCGGAAATGTCCGCAGCACTTTGCCTGTTATTGATTCCATGATTGTCCCTTCCTTTCTTGCAGATATGTATCTATTGTTTCATTAATTTAATTTTTGGACACAGGTTTCCAATCTAATAATCGAGATATTTTGGCCACTTCTTTTTTATCATAAGCGGTGTAAGCTTTTTGAACCCATTTATTCTAAATTCACATTTTTTACATTTATCGGTGGTTTCCAGAATATCTAAAAATTTTTCGTTGAAATCCGTCCTGAAATAAGCAATTAAATTACAGAGGACGGTGCTCATTATACAAAGAAGGTCTTCTAATTCTTTAGCCCAGATTTCCACTTCATATTTAGACGTGAAGGGGGAATCTTGTTTAGTTTGTGGATAGGGATGAACAAACCAGCTGTAGCGGTCATATTTTTCTTGAAGTATTTCAATAAATTTTTTAGATAGATTTAGACGCTTCCAAGCTATGTACGAAAGAACATTTGAAGTCGGAATTCTAATAGCATAAATCGCACCATCACCAGAATCTTTTCCGCATTTTTCACATTCGGATGGAAAGCTAAATTGCGCAGCTATCATCTTCTCAATCGCCTCTATATCAGGACTAAATATCCATGGTTGGCGATCTTGGTCCGTTTTAAGTATATTGAACACACGGAGAACATCTTGAGCCACGTAAGTGCGTATATCTTTGTGAGATAAATAATGTTTTAATTTCATCTCTTTTGCGTGCTCAGAACATAAAATTTGTCCAGTGGAAACTAGGAATAGTGGTGTGCTTAAATGTCTTTTCACACTCTCAATAAGTTGTTTTTTAGATATGCCATTTTCATTAAAGAATTTTTTATTATGCTCGAATATCCTCTTTTCAATTGAAGTTGAAATCTCTTTTATGTTAATTATTTTATCCTCTTTTGACCCAGTAACTAAAATTTTATGCCAATCACCGTCCAGGAGTGCCTTATAATATGGATCTTGTAATGGCTCTCCCTTTTCTTCTTGATACTTTGGGTAAAGACAATCAAAAAAAACAAGCAACTCGAGCCATTCAATTAAATCTCTAAAATCTTTGAAAGCCGATCTAAAGAACCCATTGTAAGCGGAGAAGAAAGATGCTAATAATATGTTTGTAATCTCATTAAATCCCATTCTTCCAAAAAAAGAACTCTCTGCGAAAATACTTAATTTTTCTCTTGTTGTTAGCTCTTTAAACTCTTTTCTCCACCAATTTAAGAATAAGACGATTTGATTAAACGCATTTTTCAGTTCTTCTTCAAAGAATTCTCTCTTTTCTGATAAATGATCTGTAATATCTTCGGGTTTCACCATCTCATAATCTTTCAATTTGGACCATACAGTTGTACTTGGAGCTTCTAATAGTCTAGTCAACTGTATTCTCTCGTACATCTTTATAATATTTGGTTCTGGATATACGCCACTCTCTCTTCTATATATTCGAATGGCGTATGGTCTACCGTGTTTTTCGAACGGAGAGCCTTTTCTAAGCTTTAATTCAACACCGAATGGCTTTAATTCATTATTCCAATTCTCAAGAACTTTTTTGCAACATTCTATGAAATCGTCTGCACTTTCTGCTTTATGATCACATTCGAATATTTCAGAAACGGCCCCAACGATGTATAGAGAAGGATCATTCCAGTACAATTTCCTACTTTCGATTTTTACAAAACGTAACCATGGAGGATTACGAATTGTTTGAATTGGAATTTCATTAGCTTTGCCATCCATCTTTCATAAAACCTCTAACCTTATTTAGATGTGTATTAGTTCTTAAGTTGGTAGGGGGTTACCAATTGATTCTGTAAAACGAAAGCAGCAAGCACAGTTGAATTATACGGGAGACGATTGAAGTTTCGTCTTCGCACATCGAATTTCAAATGTGCGTTGGTAACCCCCGGTAACCTCAATAGGTATTCCTATAAGTATGGAATTTCCAAAAAAGAATTCACTTCTCTGCGCTGCTTTTATCTTTTAGCGACTGAAGCCCAACCCGAAATACTTAAATCTGGTTTAGACTTTTCATGTGGAAGTAAAATACCTTCGGACTATTTGCTGTGCTTCATCAGAATCGGCATATTCTTTAATTAAACTATATGGACGACCTGATTTTTATTTTGTGGTATGTTCACTTTCACCCCACTCTTAGAAAATGTATATATGTTACGGAGTTTTGACCATTACACATGAACCGAAGAGACCCCCACCATGCGCAACATACGGTATCTTTGGATGGATTACAGAATATTCTGGCCAAAGTACAGGGTGGTGATTGAAACGCCAGTAGTAGCCCGCGTATGG
>JAUWHQ010000163.1 GCA_030605805.1 Methanosarcinales archaeon
AGCACGTTCTGGATGCCTGTGCCGTACTGCGCCGCTTTCTTTGGCGCCTGTGCAAGCTCTGCAGAGAGGTACTCTTCAGACGCCCTCCTCAGAATGTATTTTCTTGTATAACCGTCTTCCCTGCGGATCTTGAGCCTGACATCGATCTTGCGGGCGAGATCCGTCACACCGGAATGGAGCATCGGCATGAGCAGTTCCACGCCGTTTAATCGCGCAACCGCAGCATCCCGCTCAACCTGATCAGGTAGTGCGAGCATGTCTCGCTCCAGCTCGCGGTCGAGCCGCCCGTCGTCAAGTGTCTGTTCATAGCGCTTGTATCCGGCAAACAACTCGTCTGCACCCTGCCCGGTCAGCAGCACCGAAGCGCCGTATGTGCGTGCACATCCTGATACAAAGTACATACAGAGCCCGATTCCGACCGAAACCGGATTTGTACTCCCGATTGCGCGCATCACAGGCAGGATCGCGGACTCGATATCTGCCTGGGTGCACTCACAGAGATGCAGCCGGTCACGCAGTCCAAGCAGTGTTGCTGCCTTTTCTGCCTGTTTTATGTCATGAGAACCACACATCCCGGTGGTATACAATTCGATCTCCTGATTCATCGATGCGGCAACAGATGCGATGAGCGAACTGTCGATGCCGCCTGAAAACGCGACGCCGGAGCCGCCATGCATACACAACCGCACCGAATCCCGGATACGGTCCATGAGCCTGTGCGCGATTTCGGTTTCTGATTCTGATTCAGGTTCCGATCCATGGCACCCATGGTCGCTGTTGTACCGCATCATCAACCGCTCACCTCACACCGCTCACGATCTGAATTGTATTATACGCGCAGACGGACTTTTCGATCGAGCTAAACCCGACATCACGGACCATCGAAGATAAATCCCTTTTGACAAAGTCTTTCGCCGTTTCTCCTTCTACAAACATCCAGATATCGAACAGGCACCTGATCAGTTTATTTTTGGGATATACATAATCAAGAACCGCGATCTTCCCGCCCGGCTTTACAACCCTCCGCATCTCGCAAAGCACATTCATCCGCACCTGATGTGGCATCTCGTGCAAGCCGAATGTTATGGATGCGCAGTCAAAATATTCGTCGTCGTAAGGAATCTCCTCTGCATTTGAGAGAAAGAACCGCACATTATCTTTTTTCCTCTTCTCTGCTTTTTTAAGCATCCTTTCAGACAGGTCAACGCCGACCACCTCTCCACCAGCCCCGACCACCTCTGCAACCATCGCACAAAGCACCCCTGTGCCGCAGCAGACGTCCAGAACTCTCATGCCCGGCGTTACCCCCATCTTATCGATGACAAACGTTCTCATCATCCTCAGACCCCGCTCTCCGCCGATGAAGAAGGAAAGAGATCTGACAAGGGGGTCGTACATGAATGCGATCCTGTCGCAGTCGTCCCTGTAATGCTTCGGTCTTCTCACATCCGGAATTGTGTTTCAGGCGGGCATATAATTAACCTGCGCACGCGCCACCTCGCGCCCCCGCGCAAAAATGCATTTCGCACAAATGATAATCATCGTTGAGCCCGAATAACCTGCCATGCTCCAGCGCATCTACGAACGCATCTATGAATACCGGCTGCGCTCCCGGGTCTCCGGGCGCAACATGCCAGCCGGACTGACGCTCGTGATGGCAGAGAGCGATGTTTCCTCGCCAGATGGGATCGAAAAACTGCGATCCTTTGTTCTGTGGTGCGCAGATCTTGGCATCGAATCGCTCATCATTTACATCGCTGTGATCGTAGATGGGGATCTGTTAGGGGACGCGACCTCGCAGATCGTCGATAGGCTGGCTAAAACCGATCTGATCGCAAGGATGTATGTCAGGGACGATCATGGCGCAAGGATGATCTCTATAGACCGGGATAAGGAGGGGGACATGGATTGCAGGGTCAAACTCGATATCTCAATCGGGTATGGGGGAAAACTCGAGCTTACCGATGCGATAAAAGATATTTTAACGAAGGTGGAGGCTGGAGAAATCGATTTAGATGATATCAATACGGATATGATCGAATCTCATCTCATCTTCAAATACAAACCGGATCTGGTCATCCGTGCAGGTGGAAAGTACCTGACCGACTTTTTGATATGGCAAACTATATATTCTGAATTGTATTTCACAGATGTGAATTTCGCCGAGATGCGAAGACTGGATTTCCTCCGGATCATACGGGACTATCAGAAGCGCCAGCGAAGGTATGGGCGGTGAAGTTTTACAAAACCACAAGATATAGTAGTACGCGTAATCCATAGCGAAGCGCAGCATCGGCGAAGCCATACGCACTGCGACAGCCGGATCGTATGCGTTTAGATAGTGCCGGATGGATTAATATATCTGTGGAATCACTGATACGGTTATAATGAAACGCGTACGGGCAATCGAAACGATCGTGGAAGAACTGACAGACGAACTCGTGGTCTGCAACCTCGGATTTCCGAGCAGGGAACTCTATGCGCTCCACGATCGTGAGACGCATTTCTACATGCTCGGCTCGATGGGGCTTGCATCATCGATCGGACTTGGCATCTCGCTGTCACAGCCGCGAAAGGTCGTGGTTCTTGATGGCGATGGCTCGCTCCTGATGAATCTCGGATCGCTTGCCACGATAGCAAACCATGCGCCTGAAAACTACCTGCTCATCGTTCTGGATAACCGGTGTTACGGATCGACAGGGTGCCAGCCGACCGCCACGGCGAAGGCGGCAGATCTGGCAGCGATCGCTTCGGGTGCGGGGGTACGCGGGGTCAAGACGGCATCGACGGTGGGGGGAATACGATTCCACGTGCACGGCTCCGGCGTGCTGATCATAACCGTGGATCCGGGAAATGCTGATGTGCCGATCGTCGATTGCGAGCCCGTGGAGATCAGAAGCAGATTTGTGCGGGAGATCAAGCGACGTCTGCGCCGTCGGTGATGGGTAATGAGTAAGGGGTGACATGTTACAGGTTACAGATCACACATTACCGCCCGAAGGGCGAACGGTAGAGAAATTTAATAACGATGTCAGGGTATAAGATACAGGAATGTCAGCAGTAGCAATAACAGACACCACATTCCGGGACGCGCACCAGTCCCTCATCGCGACCAGAATGCGGACCCGCGACATGCTCCCCATTGCAAAGGAGCTTGATCATGTCGGTTTTTTCTCTCTGGAGGTCTGGGGCGGGGCGACCTTCGATGTCTGCATCCGTTACCTGAATGAAGACCCGTGGGAACGGTTAACGAGTCTGAAAGCGGCAATCAAAGACACCCCGCTTCAGATGCTGCTTCGGGGACAGAATCTTGTCGGATACCGGCATTATCCCGATGATATTGTGGTAAAATTCGTTGAAAAATCTGCCGAAAACGGCATCGACATATTCAGGATTTTTGATGCGGTAAACGACATCAGAAACATGGAAGTTCCGATCAAAACAGCAAAGAAAGCAGGAGCACACGTCCAGGGCACCATCAGCTACACCATCAGCCCGGTGCACACGATAGACTCGTTTGTCAGGTTTGCAAGAGAACTATCTGAGCTCGACTGCGATTCCATCTGTATAAAGGACATGGCAGGGCTGATCTCGCCACGTGATACGCACGATCTCATTAAAGCCCTGAAAAGTGAGGTGGGGCTGCCTATTGATCTCCATTCGCATTCTACCAGCGGAATGGCGCCAATGAGCTATATGGCAGCGTGTGCCGCGGGAGTCGATATCCTGGACACCGCATTCTCGCCGTTTGCGGGCGGAACGTCCCAGCCCCCGACAGAAACAGTGGTTGCCGCGCTTCGCAGGACGCCGTATGACACGGGACTCGATCTTAATTTTCTGACCGAGATAAAAGAGCATTTTGTCAAGTTAAAAGAAAAATACATCGGTATTCTCGATCCGATTTCTGAAAAAATCGACACCAATGTCTTGATATACCAGATACCTGGTGGGATGATCTCTAATCTGGTATCCCAGCTCGAAGAACAGAACGCTATGAGCCGGTACAACGATGTGCTCGCTGAGATGCCGCGGGTCAGGAAGGATCTGGGCTATCCGCCGCTTGTCACGCCTACCAGCCAGATCGTGGGCACGCAGGCGGTGTTAAACGTTCTTACGGGCGAGCGGTACAAGATCATACCAAAAGAGGTGCGGGAATACGTCAGAGGGATGTACGGAAAGCCTCCTGCGCCGATCAGCGAGGAGTTGCTGGAAAAGGTGCTGGGCGAAGACGACGTCATAACCTGCCGACCCGCCGACCTGCTCGAGCCTGAACTGGACCGGATCACCAGAGAAGCGCAGGAACTCGGCATCGTTCGGAAAGAGGAGGATATTCTGACTTATGCCCTGTATCCGCAGATCGCAAAGACGTTCCTCGCAGGAGAAGCGGTTGAGGAGGAGATCAAACCGGCGATAAGTGCAAGCGCACGCGCTGTTTCGAGCCCGGCTGTCATGGCTGCGGCATGCAACGTCTTCAAGGTGGTCGTTGACGGAGAGACGTTTCATGTGGAGGTCGAACCCACCGGAGAGATGGCGATTGCGGCGAAGGCACCTGCTCCGGCAGATTCTGTCGAGGGCGGGATCAAAAGCAACATACACGGGATGATTCTTGGGCTGAAGGTCAAAAAAGGAGATCCCGTGGAGAAAGGTGACGTTGTCGCCGTGATCGAGGCTATGAAGATGGAAAATGATATTCACGCCCCTCACAGTGGCATGGTTCGGGACATCTTCGTTTCAAAAGGTGATACCGTAAGTACCGGCGATGTCATCATGACGGTCAACTAAAGATCAATCAGGGGGCGTTTTTCATTGTTTAATACGATACTGGTGGCAAATAGGGGCGAGATAGCTATAAGGGTGATGAGAGCGTGCCGCGAGATGGATATAAAGACCGTAGCGGTACATTCGGAGGCTGACAGTAATGCATTGTTCGCAAAATACGCTGACGAGGCTCATTGCATCGGGCTGCCGCCAGCAAGCCAGAGTTACCTGCGGATCGACAGAATCCTTGATGTCGCAGAAAAGACAGACGCAGAAGCGATCCATCCGGGATACGGTTTTCTTGCTGAAAATCCGGTCTTTGCCAGAGAATGCGGAAAGATGGGGATCGTCTTCATCGGACCGTCCGATAAATCCATCAATGCTGCCGGAAGCAAGATAACCGCCAAAAAGACGATGGAAAAAGCCGGAGTTCCTGTCATACCTGGTATTTCTGCCGAGATCGAGGATCCCGAATCTGCCATCGATGCTGCGGAGGAGATCGGATATCCGGTTATCATAAAAGCATCGGCGGGAGGCGGCGGGATCGGGATGAAGATCGCAAAGAACGCAGAGGAACTCGTCAGTGCCGTCCACTCGACCAGAGCGGTGGCGAAATCAGCGTTTGGCGATGACACGGTCTTCATGGAGAAATACCTGCTCCAGCCCAGACACATCGAATTTCAGATTCTGGCGGATTCTTATGGCGATACGGTTCATCTGAACGAGCGGGAATGCTCGATACAGAGGCGGCACCAGAAACTGATCGAAGAGTCCCCCTCACCTGTTATGACCCCGGAACTACGTGAAAAAATGGGTGCAGCAGCGATCAAAGCCACCAGAGCGATCGATTATACCAACGCAGGCACGGTCGAGTTCATGTACTCACTGGGCGATTTCTATTTCCTTGAGATGAATACACGGCTGCAGGTGGAACACCCGATAACAGAGATGGTGACCGGGATTGATATCGTCAGAAAACAGATAACGATTGCAGCAGGTGGGAGATTAGACCTGGAACAGGAGGATATCGGCATCAACGGATGGGCAATCGAGTGCCGGATCAATGCAGAAGATCCGTTGAATGATTTTGCCCCGTCCCCGGGAAGGATCACACGATACCGGTCGCCTGGAGGTCCCGGGATCCGGGTTGACAGTGGTGTGCACACCGGTTACACAATCTCCCCGTTCTACGACTCGATGGTCTCCAAACTGATATCATGGGGGCAGACGAGGGAAGAATCGATAGAAAAGATGCTTAGAGCGCTGTACGAGTATATTATCGTCGGTGTTTCGATAAACGTCCCGTTTCACAAGGCGGTGCTCAGAAACCCGCACTTTATAAACGGCGAACTCACGACACACTTCATTGAAGACTTTGATGTGCTGACACAGGTGAGGGCGGTGGTCGAAGGCGAGAAAGAGAAGGGAGTGACACTTGCTTCCGCTATAGGTGCCGATGACCGGAAGGTTGCAGCCATAACCGCTGCTGTGAAAACATATATTGTCAATCAGGACAGGAAATAGTTTAACATGCAACCGAAAGAAAAAATTCTGGAAATACTCAAAGAAAAGCATGGCGAATTCGTTTCAGGGGAATATCTCTCAGAAACACTGGGTATCTCGCGCACGATGGTATGGAAACATATCGGGTCCCTGAGAGATGGCGGCTACATCATCGAGTCAGTCACCAGTCAGGGTTACCGGCTCAAGGAGATTCCTGACCGGCTGCTGCCAGCCGAAGTCAAACAGGATCTCAAGACCGATTTTGTTGGTAAGGAAATATACTATTTCGATGAAATAAAATCTACCAGTGTAAAAGCGAAGGAACTTGCTACGGATAACCCGGAGGGGACTGTTATAATCGCAGAAAAGCAGCTTGAAGGCAAAGGAAGGATGGGCAAGGGATGGTATTCTCCGCCTGGCGGAATCTGGTTCTCAATGATCCTTAAACCGAGAATCCCCCCAGATCATGTCCATCGATTGACGCTTGTTGCTGGAGTTGCTGTCGCAGAGGTTTTGAGCGAGCTTGGATTGAATGCAGAGATAAAATGGCCCAATGACATACTTATCAATGAAAAGAAGGTCTGCGGAATCCTCACCGAGATGGAAGCTGAGTTAGACGTCGTGAACTATGTGATCGTCGGAGTCGGGATCGATGCCAACATCGATCTTGACATGCTCCCTCCGATCACCATGATGCAGACAACGTCCCTGAGAGAAGAGCTCGGGAGAGATGTTGACCGGATAGCTCTTGTCAGGGGCATTCTTGAGCGTTTTGAGCGGCATTACACCGCATTTCTAAAAGGGGATTTCCATTCGATACTGAAACGTTGGAGGGAGCATTCGTCTACCATCGGACGGAGAGTAAAGATCGTTGCAGGGCTCCGGACGATCGAAGGCGAAGCCGTTGGCATCGACCATGACGGGGAACTGATTGTGGAACTGGATGACGGGACGGTCGAAAAAGAGATCACTGGCACGTGTTACCATATCTGAACACCATCTTTATCTCCATCTGACTCCAACCACCGCATCGACCGCCCGCAGCAGCTTATGATTCTCCTCTCTCGTCCGAACCGCTACCCTGACGTACCCTGCGCCCAGATTCTTAAACGAGGCGCAATCCCTGACCAGAATCCCATGTCCAAGCAGTTCCTGTGTCAGTTCGTGCGAATCCATGCCAACATCAGTGATATCAACGAGAATGAAATTAATATTGCTTTTCAGCGGGGTAAACCCACGATCGATCAATCCTTTTGTGAGATACTCCCGCTCTTTACTTATCAGATCGATCGATCGCTCAAGATAATCGCTTTTCATAGATGCATCCATCAGACGCATTCCGGTAATCTCGGCTGGCGCACCGACGTTCCAGACCAGCCGTACACGGTTGAGCAGTTCTGCGAGTTCGCGCGATGCGATGCCAAAGCCGATGCGAAGTCCGGGAACCGCAAACACCTTTGTCAGCGATCTGAGCACGAGCACAAAATCAGAGTTAAGCACGGCGTGTGCGATTGACTGAGCCGGATCAGCGAGTTCTATGAACGCTTCATCGACAAAGAGAAATGTTTCGTGGTCAAAGCAGCGATTTGCAAACTCCATCACCTCGCTTCGCGATATCAGATTCCCTGTCGGGTTGTTTGGATTGCACAGAAACACCGCGCTCGCATCAGAGAGCTCTGTGGATGTCAGTTCAAGAATCTGTGAATAATCGCAGTACTGCACAGTTGCTCCGAATAGCTGGCACTGGAAAGCATATTCGTCGAATGTGGGTGCGGGGATGATTACGCGGTCGCCGCGCCGGACGACCGTCTCCGCAAACAGCCTGATCATCTCGGAAGATCCGTTTGCGGGTATGATATTCTCTGCGGTGATTTTTTTTGAGTATTTCGGGGAGCTTGGGTATATGTACCTCTCGACAAAATCAGCGAATACGCCCCTCAAACGAAGATATCGGTTATCAGGATAACGCCCGATCTCCTCTTCGATCCTTTCATCGCTTTTAGCCGCTGTCCCGACCTCCGGTGCACCCATCGGGTTTAGATTGGCGCTGAAATCGAGTACCCCTTCGCATCCTGACTCTGCTATCCTGCCGCCATGTATGCAGGGAGTAATGTCAGCAGTTTCCTGCCGCACAAATCGTGTGATTGAGCCTATCGTACCCATTGTGCTCATTACTGCTCAGTCTGATGTGATATACTCATCGAGGCTGCTGACCCCTTCAAATTCACTGGATTCGATCGCAACCTGACTGAAAAGACTCTCGCGCACATGAATCGGTGATCCGGTCCGCACCGCAATCGCTATGCAATCACTCGGTCTGGCATCGATTTCCTTCTGCGTGTCCTGCACATCCAGAACCAGCCGTGCATAGAACGTGCCATCACTCAGGTCATCAATCAGCACGTTCTTCACCGACCCGCCCAGTTCCTCGAGCATCAGAACCATGAGGTCATGGGTCATGGGTCGTGGCGCCATCTCTTTGCGCAGTGCAAGGTGTATCGACATGGCTTCCGAATGACCGACAAAGATCGGCATGATGCGCCCCGCCTCATCAGAGAGCAGCACCACCGGAGCCATCTGCTTGGGACCGCCAACCATATACACACCCCTGACTGTGGTATCAACAACATCCATCGTTTCAATCATATCCTGTAACTTTTATCGGCATGTATGCGCCACCAAAAAATACCAGTGAACAGATGGATATAAGATTCGATCGCATAATAAATGTTGCTTGGGAATTGCCCATGCGTGCAATAAACAGATGTGTAATCGATGCATAATAGATGCATAATTGGGTGTATTACAGAGGTAACAATGATTAACATTGCAGTAACAGGCGCACGCGGACGCATGGGCGCACTGATCATCGAGAATATCGGTGATGCGCCGGACATGAGACTGGTGGCGGCACTTGACATAAGTGGCATCGAGATGCCAGCCGGGGCGGATGATGTCGTGGTATCACACGCAGGTGGGATCGATGCGGTGCTCAAGACCACTTCACCGGATGTCCTGATCGATTTCACGATCGCTGACGCCGCTATCAGCAACATCAGGCACGCAGTCAGCAACAATGCGAATCTTGTGGTCGGAACGACAGGGCTTGAACCGTATCAGGACGAGATTGCAGAGATCATAGCAGGCAATGTCTCCGCGGTGATCGCACCGAACTTCGCGGTGGGTGTCAACGTCTTCTGGAAACTGCTTGCGGAAGCTGCCGCATACATCGGCGACTGGGACATCGAGATTGTGGAAGCGCACCACCGCCACAAGAAGGATGCACCATCAGGAACCGCGATGCAGGCGGCTGAGACGATAAGCAGAGTGATTAGCAGAAAGAGACTGGTGCACGGGCGCGAGGGGCTGTGTCCCCGGGGCGATGAGATCGGCATCCATGCGATCAGGGGCGGCGATATCGTTGGCGATCATTTCGTCCTCTTCGCAGGGGACGGCGAGCGGATCGAGATCAAACATCAGGCGCACAGCAGGCAGGCATTTGCAGCCGGTGCGATCAGAGCTGCGCGCTGGGTGATGGATGCGCCGGCAGGAGTTCACGGGATGGATGAGGTGCTCGGACTGTAGTTTTTGTAATGGCGCTAATCCGGTATCTGGAAAGGCTCAATACATCGCGTACAATTAAGTCTGTGTGTGCGCTGATCATACCTGCCCCACATATCCACCTGCACCACCCACTATCAACCATGGCGCAGTGCGTTCAGGCGAAAGACTGGATAATATTCTTGTGCATCACCATTCCAGTTGAACACCTCAATTCCTGTATGTGTTCCCAGAGCCATCCCAACCGCAAAAGCGATGATAACCGGACAACTCTGATAAAGTTCGATCTTCTCTACCCCAGCATGGGACGACAGATCCAGTAGAACGGTTGCCACCTCATGTGCAACCCTGAACCAGTCCGCATCCACGGGCAGCGTATTATTATACGTATTTCTGATGTGAACCACAGAAAGCGACCTATTGGATGCCAGTTCATCCACCTTACTCTTTGGATCATCTCTTGCCAGGTGCAGAGACACCAGCACCACATTCGTGAATGTCTCTGGTGCTTCAACGCTGACGTACCTGTACGGGAGGTCTACCTTAGATTTGATCTCATGAAGCCCTCCCAGGCTGAAATCGCTCCTTGCGTGGAAGTCGATCAGCGGCGGGTATGGATGGTTTGATCCGGTTCCACGCTGAAGTTGATGCAGTACCACCTCATGATGTATACCCGCAACCGCACCCATCCCTATCGCCAGTGCAGATGGGCACATCAAGAAGAGGTGGAACACTTTTTTACCTCTCAAACTGGGCATCGCAGATGATCTGATGATCTTGTACCAGAATACGCTGTACTGCACACGCTCGCATCCCGTAATCACCCATCCAATATCTGACATGTACGAAACATGACGTTCCTATCAGTGCAGCAGACACATCAGTAAGATTGATTATATTCCACTATAATCTAACATTATGGAAAGTGCACAGATGGTCATGGGCAAAAAACAGATAACAGAACTCTCGGAAATTCTTCACACGCCCAGATCAGATGTTGTGGAAATGGTTATGTGGGAAGGTGTGAAGAGCCTGCGCATGAAAATCGCATCCGAAAAGTATGTTACTGAGGAGTTCTCTCTGTGCAGGGCAGCAGAATTTGCAGGGGTTTCGATACAACAGATGGTAAGATACCTTGCAGAAAGAGGGATCTCTTTTTTCAGACAGAGCATAAAAGAAGTCGAACGGGATGCGAAAGAGGCTGAAGGCTGGTTTAGCAATGCGCATTCTTGTTGATTCCTCTACGCTGATTGCTCTTTCAAAGATCGGTGAGCTGGATATACTCAAAAGTCTCTTTGAAAGAGTCTTTATCACCACTGCTATCAAAAAAGAGGTTCTTATTGGAGATTTTCCTGAGACTGACGTCCTAAAGGCAGCCATGAATGAATGGATCGAAGTGATGGATTATGAAGGCGATGCAGGTGAGTTAAGGAAGTATGGACTTGGGTTGGGCGAGGCAAGCCTTTTGCTGGCAGCGAAACGAGAGGATAGGCTGGTACTGGATGAAACGAATGCCAGACGATTTGCAGAGTCCAGGGGACTCCGGTTCACCGGTTTGATCGGACTGCTCATTGCCGCAGTGAGGGGCAAAAAACTCTCAAAAGAGAGGGCGGTGGAGGTGCTGAACAGACTCGCGAAGAGCGACTTTCGGATAAGTTCGGATCTGTATCTGTGGGCTTACGAGGAGATCGGGCGTGTATTTCCATAAGTTGAGGTGGGCTATTCGAGCGATTCTATCTTTTATCGATCAGAGAGTGAAGTAGAAGGCATATCCTGGGAAGGATAGGAAGTATAGCCAGATATTTTGATTTTGTTTTTATGCGGTTGGTTAGCGTATGCTCTTGATGTTGTCACACCCTACTCTTTCGAGTTCTTCTGCAAACAAAATGTGAACGTAACTATACTCAGCACCGGCATAAACTGCGATTTTTTTTATAGGTGGAACCATAGCTAACATTTAGTATACGGGTAGCTACTTTTTAGTTTGAGATATAAATCTCAACAGGTGATCTGCATGATCAAGATTGAGTTCACTGAGAAAGAGATGCAAGCATTGAAGTACGAACGATATTATCATCCCCACCCTCAAGTCCAGCGTAGAATGGAAGCTCTTTTGCTGAAAAGCCATGAAATGAAACATAAAGATATCTGTCACCTGGTATGGTGTCTTCGAACACTCCGACCGGTTACCTTCGAAAATATCAAGAGTATGGCATCGAAGGGCTGAAAGAATTGAATTTTTACCAGCCCCAAAGCGAACTGAGTCAACATACGACGACTATTGAAGCTTACTTATTTCACAAACCGATTACTCGATCTGATGATGGCTCTGACGATTTCGTCCAGTTCAGTTACCAGTTCCTGACGGTGTTCCTTCTGCAGTGCGGTCGGTGATTTAAAATCGATCCTGAAGCGTTTATTAATCTTCAGAGGAGTTATTTCTCCTCTTTGTATGATATCCGCTCGATCATGCAGTCAATCCCACCGATGTGGCTCTCAACCTTACTTCCAAGAGACACGACTATATCTTTGATGAACCCCTCAGAAAAACCCATAAACCAGAGCGTCACGGAAACATGACGGTTTTTATGGGATGTAGAAAGAAAAAAACGGATTGACATCCACCCCATGATCGATCAAAACCTTCTATAGGTATTCATCCTGATGCAAAGTATCTCTGAGCCATCCGCGCACCACTGGACCATAATAGGGCAATCTTGCAGTGCTTTGCTGTTTTAGCAGAATATCCACCCGATGATACGAATCATCGGAAATGGTATTCAGAGACATCGACTGGAGATCCACTCCGATGTTATTAAACTATTTTGGTATCCACTTCAAATTAAGTGGTAACCGCTGCACTATCTAAAAAATAGGCGATTTTGATAATTATCGGAGATACGGATTTCACAAATTTACGCAGATGCTGCCTTAAATCTGTGTAATTAGCGTTAATCTGTGGCTAAAAACTTTATATGCCACAGATTAACACCGATTACAGGTTGTTTGCGTCGTTGGATCTATTAAAAGACTCCATCCAATATTGAGCATGTTTCATATTCGCGATAAAATCATGAATGTGGACGAATGCCATAATTGCACGAATTCAGTTGCCTTAAAATCCAGTAATTTCACCGAATATTTCGGGTTGTGCTCCAGATAGCCAAGAAAACTACTAAAACACCAGAGCTACGACACCACGTCCCCGAGCCGATCCATCTCGATCGCAAGCCTGATCTCCTGCGCGATCCGCTTGCCTGTGGAGAGATCAGGCTCGATCAGATCCGAATACGGCGAACCGGACACGAACAGATTCGTGCCCGCGACGATCCGCGCTGAGATCTCGAAGACCTTGAACTCAAGCGTGTCGGTGCAGATCGTTTCGAGGCAGAACGGACCGATCATCCCGCCAAAGAGTTCGATCGACCTCTCCACCACTCTCTCGCCCAGCTCAAACACTTTCGGCAGCAACGACTCCCGCAGAACCATCGGCAGATTCCCTGTGACCACAAAACTCGGATCGATGCCTGATGCCGCCCCGATCTTGTAGAGTTCGTCGATGTTGGACTCGATCCGTCTGTCGATTCCGAGCAGTTCGAGCGTGCCATCCCCGACACGATAGCCATCAATTCTCAACGGAGAATAGAAGAAATGCAGATAATATCTTGTTCCAAGCACAAATTCCTGAATGACATACTCTTCACTGGTATCAAGCTTGTCCTCGATTTCCTGCTGGTTATTTGCTATGAAAAACCCGCGCCCGCCCTTCGCGCCATGGTACTTTACGATCACGGGACCCCGGGCGTCATCTGGCGACGAATACTCAGCCGGCACAGGAACGCCGGCGCTTGTGAGCCACTCACGCTCCTTTGTCCGGTTGGATTCCCATTCGAGCACCGATTTATTCCCGAAACTCGGGACTTCGAGGCGTGCAAAGTCTGATGCTCCGAGATACTCAACAAAGGATCCATGCGGGATGATGATCACGTCTTTTTCGATCAGTTCAGGAGTTTTTTCAATGATCTCCTGATACGAGCTGACAGAAAAGAATTCGTCCGGTTTTGCCCTTGGGAATGCATCATAAAATCCGGGCGGTTTTCCGAGACAGATGCCGAGCGTTTTAAACCCCTCTTTACGCGCGCCATCGAATATCTGAAGGCTTGTGTGCGAGCAAACGGTCGCGATCGTGGGGTTTTTGTTTTCGGTCATGGCTGATGGTCGGATCAGGTGGATATGTGAGGAGGCCGGAGCCGGGATTCGAACCCGGGTCGTGGGATCCACAGTCCCATAGGATGACCAGTCTACCCTACCCCGGCATGGTGGTTCGGGTGTTAATCATAACATCGCTGCGAACATAAAAAGGTAATGGCTTCGGGGCATGGGGATGTGTGAATGCTACTTTCTGATTCTGACGTTTTCTGTGGTCGCTATCGGTAGCCCTCACGTTGTAGAGATCGCAGGTGTCACTCTATTGTAATGGTCAGTTGGATGTGCAACACCGCGAAAGACGTGGAGACAGGGATTACCAACAATCTTCGCGTCTTTGCGCCTTTGCGTTAAACTGGAGAATGATAACGCAAAGACTCAAAGACTCAAGGACGCAAAGAATAAAAATCCCTCTGGTTGGCGATTATGTTGTATGGACAACGTGGGCAGCGGTTGCTGTGTGTTCATGGTCAGATTAGCCATTACAAAGTCCATCAGAATCAGTGATTTTCATCGGGACGCCATCAATTTCCGGGTGGATCGTGTCCTGCCTGCGCCCCAAAGATTTATGCGCACCCGGAGATCAGGGACGGTTATGCACTGTGATTTTCACGACATCCGAATCATCTCCGGATATTCCACCACCATCGTGCTTGATAACGGAAAGATCGAGGAGATCGCCAGCAACCTCATGAGCAGCGCGGGGATCCGGGCGCTGACAGGCGGCTCGTGGGGTTTTGTCACGACCGATGACTTAACAGACATTAATCGCGCGCTGACCTCGGCAGAGGAGCTTTCCGCAAGCATCAACAGGATGGTTCCACGAGAGAAGGTGACGCTTGCTCCAATCCGGAATAAAGCGGCGTCGATACGGGCGTCTGTGAAAGAGAACCCTGCGGATATTCCGATCGAGGAAAAGATCGAGTTGATCAGAGATATCGATCAACATGCCCGTGTCGATGGCGTCACAAGTACAACTGTCATGTACTCGGAGTCATACGCCAAAATCAGGTATCAGAGTTCGGAAGGGCTTGATCTTGAGCATGATACCTTCCGAACGGGGTTTGTCGTCACTGCGGTGGCGTCCGATGGAACAACGTATCAATCAGGGAGAAAAAGCCGGTTTGGAGTCTGCGGATATGAGTTATTCAAAAAACACGACGCTCCTGCTCTTGCAGAGGAGTCTGGCACGACTGCGACCAGATTGCTGCATGCACGCCAGCCGGAGGGCGGCACAATGTCATGCGTGCTCGATCCCGAGCTTGCAGGCGTATTCATCCACGAGGCTGTGGGACATGCAGCCGAGGCTGATCTGGTGCTTGAGAACTCCTCCATTCTTGCCGGGAAGATCGGCTGCGCAATCGCATCGCCCGGCGTCACTGTGTACGATGATCCGACGCTGGACGGGTACGGGCATTATCCGTTCGACGCCGAGGGCGTGCCAGCGAAGCGGACAACGCTGATCGACCGCGGCGTGCTCTGTTCATATCTGCATTCACGGGAGACTGCCGGTAAACTCGGCGAAAGTGGAATGAAAGATGGAAACGGTGGAGGCGGAGGAAATGCACGTGCACAGGGATGCGCCATCCCGATACCGCGCATGAGCAACACATTCATCGCAAATGGCGATATGAAATTCGATGAAATACTAAAAGAACTGAAAAACGGAGTTTATCTCAAGGGATCACGCGGCGGGCAGGTCAATACCGGTGAGGGCATCTTCCAGTTCAATGCGGAACTTGGCTTTGTGGTGCGAGATGGCGAGATATGCGAGATGCTGCGAGATGTGTCGCTTTCGGGGCAGACGCTCGAGATTCTGAAGAATATAACCGCGGTCGGCAACGATCTCGAGTTCAATTCAGGATGGTGCGGGAAGAACGGGCAGACCGTGCCTGTAAGCGATGGTTCGCCGCATATTCTTGTGAGCAGCGCGGTCGTCGGCGGAAGCGGGTGATCCTGCGGTTTTTGGAGACTTTTTGATTTGTTCTGGTCGGTTGAAAAACATGACGTCAACCCGGCAAATACAAGTACGATTAGATAGGCGTAATCAGTGAAATCTGTGTAAATCCGTGGCTAAAATTTTTATCAGCCACAGATGAACGCTGATTACACGGATTAATGATGTTAACGGCTTTGTAGCCAATAGCGCTCCATTTTTGATAGTTGTGCTTACCCGGGACAACCCGGCGTTTCCAGAAAATAATGAAAAGTCTCGGTTTTTGCGGATTTGTTAATGAGACTTGCTCTGAAAATAGCCATGCAGCCAAGATGATATTGAGGGGACTCATGAGCGATTAACGCTTTCAAATAGAACCAAGTCTGCTGAAAAGTCCGGTTTGCACCTCCAAATACGCAATATCACAATAGAACCAATGGGTAGCCACAAGAGCAATCTGCGATGCAGCTTCTTGTCGACAGACGAACATCGCAGGTGAGCATGTCTGTCATAGCAAAAAGACAATCCCACCCCATGCGCGTCCGGACGGAGTTTACCAGGCTGCCTCACCGATTTCCACCATATCCACCGGAACCCCGTTCTCATCCCATCCTCGCTTCTCATAATACAGCATAAGTGCACTTTCGAAATATTCACGGTCCAGTGACTCTCCTGCGTGCGCCCCGGTCTTGATCGAGGTATCAAAGACCCGGTCAGGCAGATAATCGTCTTTTTTGCTGGCTCCGCGCTTTATGTTGATCATCCGTGTCAGATCATAGATGTGCCTTGATCGCTCGAAGAGGTCATCGAGCGTGAATGGAACGCCTGTTGCCGCAGCAAACATCTCTGCATAGAGATGCTCATCGAGCCCGAGTTCGATCCAGGGGAGCCTGCATACGCCAAGGCAGTCGAATAGCGGGCGCACGGTCTGGTGATAGATCACGAGATCGACGCGCTGCGCAAGCGTCCAGTTGCTCCCGAGTTCGATCTCCTTTGCAAGAGGCCATGCCCGCGTGTGGTGTGCGCCGATATCAGAGGTTGCATACCCAAGCGCCATGGCAACACCGATCCTTGCGTCGTAAGCGGTCATCTCAAGCCCTTTTGTGTGAGAAATAAGACGCTTGAGTGCAGGGAAACGTTTTATCAATCCATACGTACCTTCCGCCACAACATCTCCGATTCCCTCGCGATATGCGATCTTCTCGACCATCGCAAGAACCGAATCAGCGTCCCCCCACTTCAGAGTCATCCCATCAAGATCATCGCGCTTGAGAATGCCCTGTTCGTATCCATCGATCAGGACAGCGATCAGATTGCCTGTGGAGATGGTGTCGAGACCGAGTTCATCGCACCGCATATTCGCACGCATGATCGCAGCAAAGTCAGATACGCCGACATTTGAGCCGAACATACATGCGGTCTCGTATTCGGGACCCTCTGTTACGGTCCCTGCATACTTCCCGTCCTTTGCCAGACAGATGTTCCCGCACGACATCGGGCAGCAGAAACAGGCAGTGTCCCCGATCTTGTAATTAAGCATCGTATCGCCGTTGATGCGGTCTGCAAGCTCGAAGTGAGCGTCATTGAAGTTGTGGGTCGGCATCACACCCGCGGTATTCATGTAATCGATGACCGACATCAAGCCCTGCTGCTGCCACAACTCGAAGAGATCATGGTTCTTCAGGTAATCGAATGCCCTGTCGCTTGCGGCGATGAGCCCGTCCATATCATGGACCGGGAGGTCGCGGGAGCCTCGAACTGCTATGGCTTTCAGGTTCTTCGACCCAAAAATCGCTCCCATGCCTGTGCGCCCGGCATTCCGGCTCCACTCGGTGTTGATGCACGCAAACTTGACCAGATTCTCTCCAGCCGGTCCGATCGCAGCGACCCTGATCTCGATGTCGCCGAGGTCCTCCTTTACTGCACGTTCGGTGTCAGTAGACGTCTTTCCCATGTAAGCGGACGCGCTCCTGATCTCGATGTCGCCGTCATCGATGCAGATGACTGAAGGCGCATCAGCCCTGCCTGAGATTACCAGCGCGTCGTACCCTGCCTGCCGCAGTTCCACCCCGAAGAGCCCGCCCATGCTGCTGTCGCCGTATATGCCCGTAAGCGGCGATATCGATACAAAGGAGTTCTTGCCTGATGCAGGGAGGTACAAGCCTGAGAGCGGACCTGGCGCGATCACCACGACGTTCTCGGGACCGAGCGGTTTGAGATCCGGGTGCTTCAGCAGGTTATCCCAGACGATCTTTGCACCCCAGCCTCTTCCGCCGATGTATTTCAGCGCAAAGTCGTCATCGACCTCGGTTACGACCGATTTCCTCCGGGACAGGTCGATCTTCAGTATCTTCTTTGTGTAGCCGCCTTTGATCTTCATTCGAGGTTTCCTTTGCGTTTGTGTATCTTTTTCATCCGTACTTACTCAAGTAGGTTGTGGTTACGTAGTGTGGTTGTGTGGTTAAACAGAACCGTCGTCCGTGCGTGGCGTGCCCGCACTCCCTATCGCAACATCAACATTTACATTCACATCCTCCAGATATATCACCAATGCCTGAGACGCCGTCTGACGATCCGGTTGAGATTCTGGTGCGCCTTGCAAAGGATCATGAGATTGACCCATGGAATATCGATATCATCGAGGTTACAGACAAATTTCTCCAGCAACTCGAGAAACAGCATTTTGATATCAGTTATTTCGGACGGACACTCCATTACGCTGCGATCCTCCTCCGGATGAAGGCTAACGCTGTAATAGAGGAGGAAGAGAAAACAGAAGAAGAAACAGAGGAGTTTGATCACTTTGATGTCGAGGAGTATCCGATACCAGAACCGCGGATACGCAGGCGATCAAAACGACCGGTGACGCTCGACGAACTGATTTCCGAGCTAAAGAAGGCTGAAAAAGTCGAATTGCAGAGAAAGACGCGAAAGAAAGGGGAGGAAGAGAAACCGGCGATCACGACCGAAGATGTTCTTAAAATCGCGCACGAAGAGAATATTGAGCAGGGGATCATGGAGATGCAGACGATTTTGCACGAAAAATTCAAACATAGCGACGTTGTAACATTGAGTGAGTTGCTAAATCAGGGTGGCGACATGGTCATCACCTACATATCGCTGCTGTTCATGGCGACCAGAAAGCAGATATGGCTGGAGCAGCCAGAGTTGTTCGGCGAACTGTATATCAGGGCACAGGACGGTGTTTCGAATGTATGATGCAATCGTAGTCGGAGCCGGCATAAGCGGGCTGTTATCGGCGCTCGCACTTGGAAAGCGTGGAAAGAATGTACTGGTTCTTGAAAAGAGCGGGCATGTTGGTGGAAATTGCAACAGCTACTGTGTCGATGGTTTTTGGGTTGATACAGGACCTCATGCGATCACTCATCTGCACAAAGGTCCGCTTCGCATGTTGATGGATGAGTATTTTGATTACATCCCTGCATTCGTTGATTACGGCGCCTATTATGTCCGTACACCAGATGGCATCCGCCCGATCCCGTCGAACCTGCGCGAGTTCGTGACGTTTGACGTGCTCCCGCGAAAAGATCGCCTGATGCTGTCCCAGGCACTGACAAAAGCACTGACCCTCTCCACCTTTGGCATCGACACATCAAAGACGTCCGTATATTCCTGCCTGCCGCGCCATCTCTCCAAAAAAACCTACGATTTTGTCGACACGATTGCATATTTCCTTTCAGGGAAATCGATGAAGGAGACCTCTGTTTACCGGGTTCTCTACGGCAGCAGCTTTGTGCGGGACAGCGCGATGTATGAAACGCAGGATCAACCAATAGCAGACCTTCTGGCAGAGCAGATAACAAATATAACCGGTATCCGTAGGCTGATCACTAATAAAACAGCTTATGCGCAGGCATATCCGAGAGGTGGGCTCAAAGCGCTGCTTAACTCTGTGCTGCATTCGCTCCCTGACAACGTCGAGATCAGGACAGATACGCGCGTTGACCGCATTCTGACAGATGATGGGAGAGTATGCGGCGTATCCACGGATGACGAGTCTTATGACGCAGAGATCGTTGTTCATTCAGGGTTTGCAAAGGATCTTCCCGCGCTCCTCGATGATCTCCCGCCTGGGTATCTGCACGACCTCGAACGGATCGATCAGGCAAGAAGTATGTGTATCTGGCTTGGACTCTCGCAACAGATGAAAGAGTTCGATTATAGCGGTTCTGAGGTCTGGTTTCAGGAAAAAGCGTACTGGGCGATGCCGATAAGCAATTATTCATCCACGATTGCTCCGAAAGGTAAGCAACTCGTCGGATTCATGTTTGTTGTGAAGGATTCTGTGAAGCGCGAGAAAGAGAGGGCATGGGAGACCATACATCAGGTCTTCCCCGACATCGAAAAATACATTGAGATGACTCATTATCAGGTTACAACCCCCGAGAAGGCTGCTGTGAGTATCAACGGCTATATCCCCGACGTTCGAACCCCCCTGAAGAATCTGTACCTCGTCGGGACCGATGCCGCCGCCGAGAGCATGGGTATTACAAGAGCAGCCTATTCGGTGATCGATCTGATCAAATGCATGAAAGAGGATGGCTATCTGAGGTCGGGCAAACCATGACTCCGGCAAACCGAGCCACAATCTTGCCTGCAAGCAGGTCCACAAGCAGGTCCACAAACCTGCCAATCATCTTCGCGATATCGAGAATCGAGAATATGATGTATCAGGTGACATTTGATCCTGCTCTGCAGAAAGGCTTGATCGCAGCCAATGTTTCCATTATAAATGAGGCTGACCTCGATGACGTGCTATTTATCTTCAGGAGAGTGATGCAGAGCGGGCTTGCGGTCGGATCATACATCAAAGTGATCAGAGATCGGTCAACGTTTGGGCAGATCGCCTTTGGCGAGCATGAATGCGCGATCGTGACGCCATGCAGCATCACGATCGATGGCGTCCTGCTCAAGAGTGGGATTCCGGTGCGACCCGTATTCGGTGGTATCGTGCAGATCAAGAACGGTGTTCCTGTGCGGTTTACCGACATTTTGACTTACGAGAGCACCACGATCGATCCGATCGACGTGCTCATGTCGCAGGACCTGACATCGGTAACCGACGTCATCGCAACAGGATCCGGGAAGATTCTTGCAAACATGCGGATTGCGCCCATGCACGCACGGGAACGGGTCGAGGGCGTGCTCGACACGTTAAAGTCGGCTAACTTTGACAGCATCCTCTGGGTGAGCGAGCCAAACACCGATGTACTCGGCGTCCCGATCGAGCGCGACCACATCGGCATCGTTGCGATCGGCGGGACAAACCCGATGGCAGCGGTACAGGAGCAGGGCATATCGATCCACACCCACGCGTTCTCAGAACTGGTCGATGTCAGCGAGATGGAGACTGTTGCGTAGTCGTGATGCTACGATCCTGATACCCCGGTTCGGCGCGAGGATTGTGTGCAGGAGATATAGGAACGCGGAGCTGCCCTTTCCGCCGATTAATGCGGCAGCGATCTTGCCCGGCAACAAATTATCCTTTATAAGGTCCCGCTTGGCTTTTCGCGTGACATCATCGATCAGATGCTCGTTGCAGAGATTCATCCCTCGAGTATGGCTGGAATATGGCTGCCCTATGCTCGCATCTGCTGCATGGGTGTTTCACGGGAGTTCCATCTCACATACTTCATTATCACTCCATAGCTGTGAACACTTCAGCCAGCACCTCTGGAGAGACCCACAACCCGGCTTTAACCAATTGTTGTATCGATTCGATTGCATCGTCTCTTGTGATAATCCCCGTTTCATACCCCCTCATCACAACACCCAGACACCCAATACTCCTCAACCCGCACATCCTTGCAGCAACCCTCGCCATCTTATCATCCGCAAGAAATTCCCTGATGTTCAGACGCATTGCAAGGGAGAGGGCATACATTTCACCCTTGTGCAATCCCAGTTTCTCCCCCATACTGTTTATTTCGGGAGAAAGTTCTGCTTCTTCCAATCTTATCCATCCATTTTCGATTTCTGAAATTATCAGAAAGGAAGATTCATCGTTGTGCTTTGTAACTTCGTCTCGAACCTGTATCGGAATGATAATCTCCGAAAATAAATGCTTAAGCAGGTTCAATCTTCCAATCTTGGCAAAGAGTATGAGCGGGCTCGCATCACTTACCGCGGGCATATTCCAAATCCTCGTTTAACTCCGCCATATCATATTGAAAGATTATTCTTTGTTTCGGCAACTCTGCCAGCATTTCTGATAAAGAGACCCCTGCAATCTCGGCTGCCCTCCATAACGTTACCTGATGATCTTTATACATACTGAGTGCTTTATGCATCTTCCACTCGTGCAATCCCTCTTCTATCAGTTCCATTAAGAAGATGGACTTGTCAGCCCCCTCTCTTTCTGACCAGTATTCAATCTCTTTCAGAATCTCCGCAGGAAGTTCGGTTGCGATTGTTGACGTGGACATTTCCGGGTCACCCGATTGATTACAGGGATTGATATCGATATAATACATTGCCCTGCAACTTCTTCACACCTATCTCGTCTCCCACTTCTCCAGCTTCAAAACCTCCGAAAGGGACTTCCCCCGTCCTATCTCATCCCTTATCCTGAGTTCGGTCTTGTAAACCTCTTTTGCACGCCTCGCAATCTCGTAAGCTCTTTCCTTTGGGATCACAACGACTCCACTGTCATCGCCAGCGATATAATCGCCGGTCCGGACGACCTGCCCGCCGCATACAATCTCCACACCGATCTCACCGTACCCCTTCGGCTCACCCGCGTTCGGTACGATCGCACGCGCAAAGACCGGATAATCAAACTCTCTGATCTCGTCCACATCCCTTACCGCGCCATCGATCACAACACCCTCTACTTTTCGGTTCATGCAACTGAGGGTCGCAAGTTCTCCCCACGGCGCAACATCCGCACGTCCGTTATCGATCACGATCACGTCGCCCCCGCCGGCGCGGTCGATCACCTCGACGGGTTTTGCCCAGTCTCCAGGGAGCGTCTGAACCGTGATCGCTCTTCCCGCGATCTTCAGACCCGGGCATATCGAGATTATCCCAATCATCGCACCTTTCCGGTGCATCGCATCCGAGATGTTTGGTGTGGAGACATGCCGCAGCAGTTCGATCGTCCTCTCGTCGAGTGACTGCCTCGCTGCCAACTGCGCCGGTTCTGCAGGTTCTGCCAGCCCCACCGCGATCGAGGCGGATGTAGATGCAGATGCTGCCCCGCGGTCGATCGCCCCGCGGATCGCACCAGCCGATGCGGCAGCATCAGCCGAGCGCGTGATCGCGCCGCCAACGATGATAACATCAGCCCCGGCAGAGGCTGCCTGAGCATCAGTACCAATGCCCGCACTTCACTCATGCCCAAGCCCCCATCGCCCCCTCTCCCTGCTGACCGCGAGAGCACTCAGCAGTATCAGCCCGCCACCCACCACTATTGCCGATGTAATCTGCTGGCTCAGGATGATTGCGGCAAAGACCACAGCGCTTACAGGCTCCAGGAGCGCGATGATGCTTGCATTCTGGGCTCTGACATACGCAAGACCACTGAAGTAAAGTGTCAGACTCGCAGCCGTAGGAAGAAGACCGAAGAGTATGAGCAGATACAGGTTGTCCAGCAGCACTCCGGATGAT
>JAUWHQ010000017.1 GCA_030605805.1 Methanosarcinales archaeon
GCTTTTATGAGCACGGCATCGTGAGCGCCGTGAAATCCGCCCTCGATCTTCAAAAACTTGTTTCTGCCGGTATATCCACGGGCAAGGCGCAGAGCGCTCATCGTCGCCTCTGTTCCGGACGAGACGAACCGCAGCATCTCGATGCTCGGGTAGATGGATGCGATCATTGATGCGAGCTTTACCTCCGCCTCGATCGGGGTTCCGTAGAGCCAGCCGCGGTCGAGCTGGTCAGCGACTGCGCTCTTGATCGCTGGGTGCGCATGTCCGAGGATGAGCGGACCGAATCCCATGCAATAATCGATGTAGCGGTTCCCATCGATGTCCGTGATCGTGCAGCCCTCCGCAGATGCTGTGTAGAACGGATACGGCTTGATTGCACGCACCGGCGAACTGACGCCACCCGGAATGACGTTCTTTCCCTCTTCGTATCTTTTTTCTGATCGCGTGGTCGTGGTCGCAGTCATAGTCATGGATATGCCTCACTTAGATACGGGGCGCTAACCTAAATATTCATTTGGGTGACACGACGATAGGGGGAGCGCACCGAAAAGAATAACATAGCAGACGACCATATTTTCATTGGAATAAACTCTTGGGGAGTACTATGGAAGCTAAAAAGGCAATTGCGTCACTGGGTGTGCCACTTCCGAAATATATCACGCGATTCGCTCTGCCGATTGTTATATTTGGATTTCTGCTCTCCGGTTTATTGTATGTCTTGTTTCCGAAACTCTTTCTCGGCTCTGCGCAGTATGTCCTGCTCCTTCTCCCGATCACATGCATCGCATTTGTGGTGATGTATCCTTTTTCAGTAGCATCGGGCAAGGCAAACGAGATCGACAGCAACATGCACTACTATGTCACTCAGATGGGTGCGCTCGCCATGGCGCAGACATCGCGCAAGGAACTATTCAGCATTCTGGCAAACGATCCGAACTACCACCTGCTCAGAGAGGAGTCTCAGAAGATATTTTTACTCATGGATACGTGGAACATGAGCCTTTCGGATGCATGTAGGTTCGTTGCCGTGCGAACACCATCGACCATATTCGCGGATTTTCTTGACAGACTGGCACATGCGGTGCAGTCAGGAGAGCCGATCGAGCGGTTTTTGGAAGCTGAACAGGGCGTCGTGATGGAGGACTATGACACGATGTATCGCGGCGCGCTCACGACCGTTGACATCGTAAAAGAGAT
Source organism: Methanosarcinales archaeon (assembly GCA_030605805.1). Taxonomy (GTDB): domain Archaea; phylum Halobacteriota; class Methanosarcinia; order Methanosarcinales; family Methanogasteraceae; genus Methanogaster_D. Next base: position 1,198 of record JAUWHQ010000017.1, read on the forward strand.
GTTCGTCTCCCTGATCATGTCCCTCATCTTTCTGGCGTCGTTTTCAGCGATCATGCCGATCATCACAGGCATGAACGCCACGAATCTGATGATAATATCGGTCTTTGCATTCGTGATGACCGATATCGCAGTCATCTTCTTCATCAGGTCAAAGGTGCCACAGGACAAGATATGGCAGCAACTTGATATTGAGAGCGCGGCTAAGCGTAATCTGAAGCGATCGGTGACCATCTCGCTTGCAGGATGTCTGGTCGTCCTTCTGCTTGTCAGATTCGTAACCGCACCAGGGGTGATCAAGACTGCAATGGTGCTTACACCGCTTTTGTATACCGGACGCATCGCAAGCAAAGAGGAAGCACGGATCAAGCGGAAGGACAACAACTACCCATCGTTTATCAGATCGCTCGGGAGTTCTGCCGGCGCAAGGGGCGGAATGGTCATCGATGCACTCAAGAGCTTACGCGCGCATGATTTCGGTCCGCTCACCACAGATATCAACCATCTGTATAGCAGATTGGTAGCACGGATCGACAAACTCACATCGTGGGACTTCTTTGCGGTCGAGACCGGGAGCAACCTGATCCACCGATTCAGTGCGATGTTTGTCGAATCCACCCACCTCGGCGCGAAGGCGGAGGTCGTTGGTGATATGATCGCAACCAACATCCACCGCATCATCCTGCTTCGGAAACTCAGGTACCAATCTGCATCGACCATGATCGGCGTCTTCTACGGGCTCACCGCAGGCATCGGTTTTACGCTCTATATCTCGCTTGGCGTGGTCGAACTGATGCAGGGTATGTTCCAGAGCGTGGAGATGCCGCCGGGTATGTCGGTAGGCATGATCCTATACACTGATATCGACATCGGTGCGCTGTACACGTTGGTAACGATTATCATAATATCACATTCACTGCTCTCCGCAATAATGATCAGGCTCGTGGATGGCGGCAATCTGCTGAACGGGACCACGCATTTCGTGTTGATGGTGTGGATCGGTGCGATCAGCGCGGTGGTCTGCAAATCGGCTGTGGCATCGCTGCTCGGGATCGGGTAGGGTCACACGAATCGGGGCGGTCACGCTAACGCCGCTGGTGTCCTTGGGTGATTCTGAAACCATTCCTACCGGACACACAGAAAAACAATATGGCAAAAACATTGCGGACACGCCAACGGTCGCCACCCGCCCGCTATCAAGTTGATCGGAAATTCGCCTCATCCCCGCAACCCTCCAAGCGATGAAACGCCTGCGGTGATGTCTGCTCCCTTCCGGGCCTGAACCGTTTCCCGCAGCAAAGATGGTAAGCCTGCCCTCCGGCAGACTCCGCCACCAACGCCATCCCTGCAGGACGGAGATTCATTGTTGAGAATCCGGACTTAAATAGCGTTTGTAATGTCTTCCATTGGCTTCGTCCCCCGCATATCGGCGGTTTCGGGTTACAGGTAACGCCGAATTACCCGGACTAGTCCGCAAGTACCATGTATGGATAAGTCCCACTATAAAGTTACTGATTCTGATGGATTCTGTGGTTCCCAATCTTTGCGCCCTTGCGTCATCGCGTCTTTGCGTTCCTCTGATCTAACGCAAGGTCGCAAAGGTGAGAGAGACGCAAAGTTGAGAGAAGCATACGCCCGCGTTTTTTCACATACGCGATGGAGCTACCGTTAGCGACCATCGGAAAACATCAGAACTAGTAAAATTACTCCCCGCTCATCGGGACATCCGGAGTGCCATAAGCCTCGTGCCAGTCGATCAACTGCCGGTACGTGCGCACCGTTGACTTGCCCGCTCCGAACATCGCCGCAATCTCGGCATCGTTTTTACCGGCATCAATGGCACGGATGAATTTGTTGATGTCAAAAGGCATCTCAAAGTCACGCCACCTGAATAGACCGAGCTTGATCCGCGCCCGCTCGACATTGCGCATCTTCTTCCGGTCACCAAGCGATACTGCGACCACACTGTCGCTACGGTTCTGATGGTATGATTTAAAGACGGTTACCATCTCATCAAGCGTCAGTGTGGTCTTGATGTTCAGCGACTTGATGGTGTCTTTGATCATCTGGTCGGTGGCTTTCTCGTTTGATGACAGCGTAATCATCCGTTCAATAGCTTCGTCGTCGATCTCAAGCATTGTGTTCTCCTCGGTTGCTCAGGTGTTGATATGATAACTTCGTGCGGTTAGATTATTAAACATGTTCCGGTCTGATCAATTACTCAGAACTCGCGTCCCCAAAGACATTCTCCCGATAATACCTCGAATACACGGCACCCAGCGGATTATGCGCAAGCACACGGTCCTTCACCGCAAGCGTCGTCACAGGCGCATCCGAATGCTCTGTAAAGAGAATGTCGTGCCCGATGCAGAGCCCGAGTATGATGTTTAATTCGGTCACAGCCGCATTCAGGATCCTCGCCTGCCCGAGCGGGTTGCACATCGTCTCATGCGCCCCGGGATCCCGGATCTTCACGAGCCCGAGATCGCCTTTGTCAATCCCGCCTACCTTGCAGCAGACCGAATATACCTCAAGGTCCCGTGCAAGAATCCTGTGCACGATTCTTGCCTCTTCCGAGAGCCCGATGCAGAACGCAAGTCCCACTTTCTTGAAATTCATCTTCTTGCAGAAGAGAATCAGCTCTTCGAGGCGTGTGAGTTCCATGTACCTTGATTCCACCTCTGCTGCTGCCCGCATCGTCTCCAGTGCCGGTTCGTAGTCGATCTCTGTCGCTATGTCGGTGCAGTTCTTGCCCTGGCGGCATTCCTTGTTTTTGCAGAGAGCGCATTTCATGCCAATCGTTCTTTGTCTTTTTAGGATAAATACCGATGCCCCGCATCCCGGACCTCCGGTTATAGCACCCCATCACTCATGCCGCAGTGCGTCCACCGGATTCATCTTTGCAGCGGACCTTGCCGGCAGGAATCCCGCGAGAACTCCGATTGAGAACGAAAATAGAAGCGCAAATAACGCAAGTTCCCACGCAATCCACGCGTGCAGCAGACCGACCCCCATCTCTCTCCCGATCATCTCCACCACCAGTGCCATCCCGAAACCGAGCACGATCCCGATCAGACCGCCGAGAACACCGATCAAACCCGATTCGACGAGGAAAAGCGTTAGGATTGTGTTGTTCTCTGCCCCGAGCGCTTTGTATATCCCGATCTCCCGTGTTCGCTCAAGAACCGATGTATACATCGTATTCATGATCCCGACACCTCCAACGAGCAGCGAGATTGCACCGATCCCGATCAGGACTGCAGAGACCGCTGAAAGTATTCCACCGACCGTCTCCGAGAGTTGGGCGGCGGTCATGACCGTAAAATCCTCTTCGCCCCGTAATTTCTCCAGGCGATCCCGGATACGCTCTGCAACATCCTCAGGGTCAGCGCCCTCCTTCACCTTCACAAAGAAGAAGTCGTATTCACCGCTCACGCCGAAAAGATCCTCCGCATCATCAAGACTCATGGCAATGGTCATATCATCGTCCCGGTTCCCGATCTCCTCCATGATCCCGATGACCTTGAAACCCTGATCCTTGATCTCGATCTTATCGCCTATTTTGACCTCTTTGTAGCTATCCCCGACTTTAAAAGTCTTATGCACAATCCAGTAACCGATAGTTATCTTATGGGTATCCTTATCCTCCAGATCCCTCCCTGATTCGAGTTCATACCCCTGGACATCGAAATACGCGTCCTCTGCAATCGAAGGCACCATGCCGACGATCGGCGCCGTTGCATCGATATCCTTGTAGGTTATGATCGAGGTTCGGTAGACCATGTAGCAGTTCGCATCGACCCCCCGCACCTTCTCGACGGCTTTTGCGTCCCGGTCTGTGAAGTATGTCGATGCGGCAGCCGGACCGAACCCGCCGCCCGGCGGCATCGGCATTATTATGATCTTGTTTACGCCCATCTTCCCGATCTGCTCGTCCATATAGACCTGCATCCCGACCCCGATCGAGATCAAGCCCACGATAGCCATGATCCCGATCACGATGCCGATGATCGTTAAGTAACTCCGGGTTTTACGCTGCACTATGCCTCTTATGCAGAACCGGAAGTAGTCCACCAGTTTCATCTGGATATAATCCTTTTAATGCGTTTTCTGAAGATAAAAGCTATCAGTGCGGTCAATATTACAATTATCCATGCATATCCTACCGCATTTCGGCGCAATTGTGACCATCTCCCCTCGGGAAGGTGTACCTTGATCGGCACATCCACAGTCATGCTGTATGCCTTGCCGTAATCATCCGCATAATCCACCTTAACAGTCACGTCGGCGCAGCCAGGCTCCGGAAGAATCGTGAAATCCACGGTGTCGTAGTCATCGCTCTCGATATCGCCGATGTACCTCGTGCTGGTATCGATCAGCTTGAACCGACTGCCATCATCCTCAGTCTCCGCAATCGTGAGAACGACGTGCTTTGCCCGCGCAAGCCCGCGGTTTGCAACGCCTATCGTGATCTCACCGACCGTGCCCGCAGTGAGTTTATCCTGGGAATCGAGGTAGATGAAGAGCGTGTTTCCGCTCACCACAGGAACCAGCACCGAATACGACTGTGCCTGTTGCGTTTCATGCACCTCGTCCTCGTACCGGATCGTGATCTGCAGCGGATGCTGGGATAGCGCGGCGGTGTCAACAAAGAAACCAGATTCAATGATTGCGGTCTCGCCCGGTGCTATCGTGTCGATGTAGCGGATCGATGTCTTCGGGAGAATACTGGTTTGATTTCCAAAAGAGACTTTTACATTCTTCGCGGGTCCTGTTCCAACATTCTTGATCGAGAACTTTGCATCGAACTCTGACTTGGTGGCTGCTTCCGGCACATCGGCGTCCAGGAGCACGAGGTCAGGAGATCCCTGCACCCTGACCCTGATCTCCATTTTACTCTTCGTGGTGAGACGCTTTCGGTCAAAATCGCCGCTGTAGGTGATGTTGAGATCGATTATATACTCACCAGACCTTGCATCAGGATCGACGGTCAGATAATACTCGGTGTTCGCAGTCTCGCCACACCGAAGTTCGGGGAGAGTCTGCGTGGCTTTGTCAGCCTCCTTCAGTTCAAACGGCTCTTTTGCGTCCAGGTGCCAGATGATATTCTTTGCGGGTTCGTCCCCACTGTTCGTGGTTTTGATGACGAGGGTCACCTCCTCGCCGGGGTGCGCAGGATACGGGATCTGCTGGGACAGGCTCGCAGTAAGCGCAGGGGCATCGGTGGGGTACAGTCCTTCCGCACCTGCGCCCGGCGCCATGAGCGATACGCATACAATTATAAATAGCGTAAGCCATTTCATAGGTGTGTAATTGTGCGGCATAATATATATCACCACCCGGGTCAGGCAATACTTATTAATGCCCGGCGTGGTAATATCACATATACGATTCAGAACGGTGAAATCATGTCTGAAATAGGAAAGAAGATACGGATCGAACGGATCATCGATAGAAAGAGTGGAAAGACTCTGATTATCCCGATGGACCACGGAATATCAGAGGGTCCGATAAATGGGCTTGCAAATATCGGGGATGCCATAAATAACGCTGCGGAGGGCGGCGCAGATGCGGTTCTGGTGCAGAAAGGGATGGTCAAGCACGGGCACCGGGGATACGGGCACGACATCGGGTTGATTGTCCATACGAGTGCGTCCACGTCGCTTGGACCTGATCCGAACAACAAGGTGCAGGTGTGCACAGTCGAGGAGGCGATCAGGCTCGGTGCGGACGCGGTGAGCGTGCACATTAATATCGGTTCTGACACCGAATCAGATCAGCTTGAATATCTTGGCAGTGTCGCGGACGACTGCGATTACTGGGGGATGCCTCTGGTTGCGATGATGTACCCGCGGGGGCGCGGCATCCCTAACCAGCACGATCCGACCGTGGTTGCACTTGCAGCCCGGGCTGGTGCCGAACTTGGTGCAGACATCATCAAGACCAATTACACCGGAGATCCTGAATCGTTCAGACCAGTGGTTGAGGGCTGCCCTGTGCCCGTGGTGATCGCAGGAGGACCAAAGACAAACACCGACCGGGAGTTTTTAGAGGTGATCCACGACGCGATAAAAGCAGGCGCGGCTGGTGCAGCGGCTGGTAGGAATGTATTTCAGGCTGACAATCCGACTCGTATGACGCAGGCGATCTCAGCAATCGTGCACGATGGTGTCAGCGTTGACGATGCATTAAAGATCCTTTGAGTGAGGAGGGGGCGGGGGTAAGTGGGGAAATAAGAGGTCAGGTACTGCGATTTTGCGGCTCTTTGATATCTCGCAACCACTCGCCACCTGTGAGTGGTTGGCTCATAAGTGAGCTGGTGTGTGAATCATTATATAAATAGAAAGAGGTGTATTTAAATATTATGGGACCATAATCATTTTATTATGCAGCAAAGGTTCAAGAATCTTCGATGCATGTAATATCTCAATTCCTATGATTTCTTTACTCGTATTTAACTCTACTAATACACCATCTGCAACCTCAACAAATTCCTCTTCTGCCCCGTCCTTCACAAAAATGTAAAGCGTATCGCCCCCCAGATCATAATTAACCTTTGGCTTTTTCTTTATTCTTTTTATCATATCCATATTCTCATCCATCTCCCACCACTTATGCGTTTTTCTTCTTGACTTTCCTTAATTGGGTGTATCGTAATGATCTCTATTTTATTTCCATGTTTATTATACGTTACAGCCATTGTTCTCATCTTTCCTGCATAATTTAATTTCTTTATCGCTATGTAATAGGATGTGCTGGTATCATAATAGCGTTCTTCTGCCGCTTCATATACCTCTTTTGGCATAGCATAAGGAATACCCCGGAGTTTTATCCTCAATTTCAGATGTTCTCGTGTATCGCAGTTGCATATCGCCTTATACCCTTGCATCATCTTCATGTATAAAATATGGGCACTATCTGAAAATCCGAGTGTTTTCATCGATTGTGTGGTGACCAAATGCACGAATTTGGCTGCCACAGAATATGGTAACCTCACCGAAAAGTTCGATTGTGCCACCTACAGATACCACGCCATCTGGTCGAGATGCACCATCCGGGTGTTATCCACCACCTTCACCTCTGGAATATGGTCGATGAATACCGACTCGACTGGCAATCGGTCGCACAACCGCTGCATTGCCGGATTCTCGGTCGCATAATGCGTGGCATCGATCAACGCCAGATTCTGTGCACTCCTGATCGCATCGTGCCGCAGTTCTCCTGACACAAGGGCATCAGCGCCCCCCTCGATCGCCATCTCCACAAACTCTCCGTTGAGACCGCTGCCCCCGATGACCATCACAGTCTCTATCTCACGCTCACCGATCCATCTGACAGAGACATTCAGCTTCTGCGCCACAAACTCTGCAAACGCTGAGGTCATCTGGTGGTCGATTCTCCCGATGCGACCGGGTCCCAGTTCCTCGACATCCTGCAATTCAAGTATCTCTGCGAGCACATCATTGACTCCGCCCTCTGCCCGGTCGTAATTCGTGTGCATCGTATATATCGAGATTTCGCTCTCAAGAGCGATCTTCAGCGAGTCAGAGAGGGTCTTTGATATCCGGTGTATCGGGTGGTATATCGGGGTATGATGCGTGATCAGAAGATCCGCTTCAGCCCGTGCAGCCTCCTCGAGCACGTAATCGGTGACATCCAGCGCAACAGCAACCTTGTTCACGTTGCCCCCACGATCGAGCACCAACCCGATCCGATCCCGGTCGGATTCATAAGCAAGTTCCGGAGGAGCGATCTCCTCAAGAAGAGCAACCATTTCTGATAGCCGCATACATTATAGATAGCTGACCGGTTAGACTTAAACCTTGCGATATCAGTGCGAATCGCCGTTTGACGAGATCGAATATTCCGTGACCGGCTCATCATAATCGTCGAACCAGCAGGCATCAGGATTGCTCTTGAAGATCAGGAAATCAGCGATCTGCTCAGGATCAGCTGCGCGGTGGTAGCGGAAGAACGTATGCGCATCGGTCTTTCCGACCACCTCGATCTTCCCTGTCGAATGGGACATGACCAGCCGCGCCCGCTTGGCAAGACCCGAACAATCCATCTGTGCCCTTTGAAAGATCTCATAAGTCTCCTCGACCGGAGCAACGAATGCTCGGTTGCCCGCGGTCGGACGACACTGGAAGACATAGTAAGGAACCACTCCGATGAAGGAGAGTTTCTTGAATAGCGCTGACAGGGTTTTTGGGTCGTCATTGACCCCGCGGATCATCGGCGTCTGGTTGGCGATTATGGCGCCGGCTTTGATGAGGAGGCGTATTGCTTCGATTGCGGCATCGGTAAGCTCGTTTGGATGATTGAACTGCACCATCACATAGATCCTCTTCTGATCGGTGCTGTATCTCCGTATCATCTCGAGCAAGGACGGGTCATCGATGATCCGGTATGGGTTGAAAGCAGGCATTTTAGTGCCGATGCGGATGATCTGGACATGCTCAATCTCCCGAATCTGGCTGATGATTCGTTCCAGCTTACCTGTGGACAGCATCAGCGGATCGCCGCCAGAGAGCAGGACGTTTGTGATTTTCTCATGCTTGCGGATGTATCGTATCCCTTCGGTCACATCACGAGCGATCTCGTCGCGACCATTTATGAAAAGCCGCTTTCTGAAACAGAACCGGCAGTACCCGCCGCATACGTCGGTGACCAGCAGGAGTGCGGTGCGTTCGTATTTGTGCTGCAGACCCGGAATGGCGGTGTATATACTTTCACTGGAAGCATCGAGTCCGCCCCATTCCTCAAGTTCCCATATATTCGGTATCACGATGCGTCTTATAGGGTCATCAGGGTCATCCCAATCTATCAGGGACCGGTAGTAATCATTTGTGCGGAATGCGAACTTTTTAGTGACTTTTTTAAGTGTGGATCGCTCTTCATCGCTCAATTCGTCTATTTGATCGAGTTTCGTAAGATATTTTATGCCTTTCATCGTTTCGTTACCTCGCTCTTTAAAAGATATGTGACCAGAGAAACCTCGTCGCCGTAGCGATTTAATTTTCCATCGGAAACCTGACCGCCTTCGTTCTTTTAACAACCTTCATGAACACCGTTATAAGCCTTTCGGTGATTTTGAGCTGGGGGGTCGCTCCGGTGATTAATCCGAGATCATGGATGTATGAGAAGTGAATTCGTGCTTTGCTGGCACCTGTTCTGCTGGCATTCGAAACGCGGATAGTAGGGGAGAGAACCTAAAAACAATCCGTAAACGGATCAGAAAGGATTTGGTGTGTGATGCGAAACCCTGTCTGATGCGCAATCCTGAGTTTAGGAGGAGGTCCTGACTGCAAAAAACATCATCACACGCTCAACCGTTGACTGGCACAGGCACAAAGGTTACGAAAGTTGTGGAAAAGAGCGGGAGAGCGTAACTTCGCAAAGATTCCGGAGAGTGCGAGACAGATGAATTCGTTGTTTCCGTAGGTTTAAATTAACCACCCCAAATGATGCAAAGACTTATCTAATATCACGTCATTTATATCTACGGAGTGGTTCGATGGATCCGCAGTATATAATATTCATAGCCTTTGTCGGTATTTCGCTCATCGCGGGAGTGGCTGCCATGTTCCTCTGGGTCATGGTCTACCAGAATGTGCAGAAAGGATCGATCGCGTGGTTATTGCTCGCACTCACCGCGGTCTTCATGATCACGACCTCAATTTTCCCAACGATCGCGATCCAATATTCTGGGATCGAAGATGCGACAGATGTGATGCTAATGTTTCTGGCATTCTGGAGTGCTGTTTACACAAGCACCTTCGCAGGCGCCGGTTTTTTGATATACAGAGCATTTCGGACCGTTCCGAAGGAGTATATCGGCGAATTTCTCGTGGAAGGGATGGTGTGGTCCGTTCCGGAGGCTGACGAGGTGAGCCGCCTCTTTGGCAAATCGGTACTGATCGAGTACACGCCTGAGAGCAGGTATGAGGATGCCGTGATCGAGGTTACGCTCCGGATATTTGGCGAATGCCGAAATGCGGTGCTAATCTCAAACGAGCCAAGGCTATCTGAGTATAAAGGCAGGTTGCATGATTTGGTTGATATGGGTGCGATGAAATTCGTGGAGATCTCATCAACAGCCGAAGAGATCAGGGAGCGCGATGGTATAGTCACCCTGCCATTGAACCAGATCGATCAATTCGCTAATCTCTTTGAGCAGCTCCCAGAGGGGCTCTGGATCATATTTGAACCGATAAGTCACATTATTTCCGAACAGGGTGTTGACAAGGCATACGATGCCATTTCAAAGTCTATTGAGATATTTTCGCATAAACAGTTCAATGTCATCGGGCTGATCAACAAAGATGCACACGATAAAGACGTGGTGAGTAAATTCGAGGGGTTGTTCATCAATCAGGCGCTCCTCACCACTGATAAGATCCGGGTGCAGAAAGGCAAGAAGGAAGAATACATCCGGATGATGGCTGGTGAGCAGTTCTTTATCCATGCAGATGCGAAAGAGGGCGAAGATTGATGATTTGCCTTGCGCTTGATGTGCTGATGTGTCGATGCTGGGTCTTGTGAATGGGGCGAACGTATGAGAAATAAAACCACAAATGACACGGAGGATCATGAATCGATGGTTATCCGGTTGACACGTGGTTTATTCAAAATCCCACACGATATTTGAGCGTATTTCAATCTCCACGACCACAGACACGAGAGAACGTGACTCGAACATACGTGTAAGTTGGCAGCCATCGCATGGCAGAAATGTTTAAGTATTTTATGAAGAATTGTAAGAAACTATGATAGCCAAAACCATGCTACTTGACCAAACGCGTGATTTGTGGTGAATATTTTGTCTAAAATCAGTACTGGAAGATCATAAACGTGCGGCAGGTGTTTGGCTACCACAAGAATCATGAAAAAACGAATAAAATTGGTGAAAATGGAAAACAAAATATTTGCGACCAATTTCAAGGAATTAAAGAAAGAATTGGTAGTATTAGCAGAAACCGATATCATGGATTTTTGTGAGAACCGACTCTTGTGCAAACGCAAGGGGTTATTTAGGTCACCACCGATATTCATCATAGACATAATGGATCAGGATTAGTACGACTATGACTCTACGAATATCGATTATCGGGTTCGGCGCTGTCGGGCAGGGCGTCGCAGAGGTGTTGATGCGCACGAATCATCCGGTCAGGGTGGTTGCGATCGCTGACTCTCGCGGCGCTGTCGTGGACTCTTGTGGCGTCGATCTCGCGGATGCGCTGCAGCGAAAGAGGGACGCCGGAACGGTTGCAACCACGGATATGACAGCGATCGATATCATCGAGGGCGTGGATCATGAGATTATGGTCGAGACGACGCCGACCGAGATGGCAACCGGCGGAATCGGGCTTATTCACATAAAGAAAGCTTTTGAGAAGAAGAGACACGTTGTCACATCGAACAAAGGTCCGCTTGTTGCAAAATATTCGGAATTGTGCAGGATTGCAAGAGAGAACGATCTTCATTTCAGATTCGAGGCAACAGTCGGCGGGGCGATGCCGATCATCAATCTTTCAGAGGAGATTCTGGCTGGAAATCGGGTTCTTGCAATCGAAGGCGTGTTGAACGGGACATGCAACTACATCCTGACGCGTATGGACGATGAGGGCGTGTCGTACGAGCAGGCGCTCGGAGAGGCGCAGGAACTCGGTATCGTCGAAGCGGACCCGACTGCTGATGTCGAGGGGATCGATACCGTTGCAAAGATCGTGATCCTTGCAAACTCGGTATTCGGGATGGATGTCGGGTACGAGGATGTAGATGTGACCGGCATCACAAAGATCACGCCGGAAGCGTTCAAACTGGCGAAAGAGGGTGGATACACGATAAGATTGATCGGGGAGATTCAGGACGGAACGCTCAAGGTTGCGCCCAAGATGGTGCCAAGAAACCATCCGTTGAACATCGGAGGAACCTTCAATATCGCATCCATCCAGACCGAGCTTGCAGGCAGGATTACGATCGGCGGGATCGGCGCAGGCTCGATCGAGACTGCGAGCGCGATATTAAGCGATATTCTGTGGATAAAGCGAGTTCTGGGGGATTGACTGCTTTACTGCGGCGTGTCACCTCGCGGACATACGTTCTATACTGTTATTGTCCGATGATTATTTATGCGACGGCGTTTGATGAAATGAACAAATCCCCTCCGAGTTCGCATCAACCATGAACCTATATCACGCCAGGGACACAATCACCGCATTCATCCGCGCCCGGATGAGCGAATCAGGTACATCCGGCGCGGTCATCGGGCTTAGCGGCGGCATCGATTCGACGGTTGCGGCATACCTCACGGTTGAGGCGGTCGGGAACGAAAACGTGCTCGGCATCATGCTGCCGGTGCAGAATCTCACGCCGGGATATGATACGGACGATGCTGCTGATATCGCGAACCGGCTCGGGATCGAGTATCGAGTCATCGAGATCGGCGGCGCGCTGCACACGCTTTCGAATCTGATTCCTGACTATGATGCGGACGTGGCGGTTGCAAGCGGGAATCTGATCGCACGAATCCGGATGTGCGTGCTCTATTATTACGCAAATCGCATGAACCGACTTGTGGTTGGCACCGGGAATCGGACAGAGCTTCTTCTCGGATATGCCACGAAATACGGCGATGCTGGCGTGGATATCGAGCCGCTTGGCGATCTGTACAAGACCGAGGTCTTTGAACTTGCCGGATTCCTCGGGGTCCCGGAGCGTATCATCAAAAAGGTGCCGTCTGCAAGGCTCTGGGCGGGGCAGACCGATGAAGGGGAGCTTGGTATGCGATATCCGGACATCGACCGGATATTGAGGATGGTGGTTGATGAAAAACTGGGTATGGGAGAAATCAAGGTGCAGGGAGTGCCGGTGGATGCTGCCCGCCGCCTGATCAACCTGATCCGCATAAGCGAGCATAAACGACGCGCACCGCCAAAAGCGATCGTGCGGGATGGCATGTAACAGTAACAGCAACCGTAGCAGCAACAGTAACAGTAACAGTTAACACTCGACCGCAACACTAACAGCAACCAGTGAATAGGTGATCATAATGCCAATCATAGAAGTGAGTGATGCAACCCTGCGCCAGCTCGACCAGATACGTGTCCGGATGCATGACGCCGGCGCCAGTTACGATGATGTGATCAGGTTTCTGCTCGGAACAGAGCATATCAGACCGGTATACATCAAGAGTCCGGAGCCGGAAGGTCTCGATGACGGGATAGGGATATACAGGATCGATTGACCGCCCCTGCCCTCTGCAAGAGTTGGTGCTGTTGCTACCCGGGGAAGTCCCCTCGTCCGAAGAGTTATAATATCACCGGACATAAGTTAGCTCTGGTGAACCCAGATGACGGTTGGAATCGTAAGTTATGGGGTGTATATACCGCGTTATCGAATCAAAGTGCCAGAAATAGCAAAAGTCTGGAACGCTGACGCAGAGGGCATTGCAGGCGGGCTTATGGTGCAGGAGAAGTCGGTGCCGGACATTGATGAGGATACCGTGACCATCGCGGTGGAAGCGGCGAGAAATGCGAGACGCAGGTCGGGGATCGATCCATCCCGCATCGGCGCCATATATGTGGGGTCAGAGAGCCACCCTTATGCCGTGAAACCGACAGGCACCATCGTTGCTGACGCCATCGGCGCAGCGCCCGATCTCACGGTCGCTGACTTCGAGTTTGCGTGTAAGGCTGGCACTGCCGCGATTCAGGCGTGCATGGGTCTGGTCGAATCAGGCAGGATTGAACTCGGGCTTGCGATAGGCGCAGACGTCGCGCAGGGTGCGCCAGGGGACGCACTCGAGTACACCGCTGCGGCAGGAGGTGCCGCGTATGTGATCGGCAGGGATGGGGATCCGTTGATCACAGAGATCGAGGATACATACTCATTTACCACTGACACGCCTGATTTCTGGCGCAGGGAAGGAATGCCGTACCCTGAACACGGAGGCAGATTCACAGGCGAGCCTGCATACTTCAAACACATCACATCGGCTGCGCGGGGACTGCTACAGAAACTCGGCACCACACCGGAAGACTACGATTATGCCGTATTCCACCAGCCAAACGGCAAATTCCCGAGACGTGTCGCAGCAAGTCTCGGCTTTACCAAAGAGCAGATTGCGCCCGGAATCGTGGTGACCACGCTTGGGAACACGTATTCGGCGTCGTGCATGATCGGGCTTGCCGCAATCCTTGACATCGCATCAGCCGGTGACCGGATCTTCATGACCTCGTTTGGGTCGGGCGCGGGAAGCGATGCGTTCAGTCTCAGGGTCACTGACCGGCTGGATGAGATCAGGGACGGCGCGCCGGGCGTCTCTGATCTGCT
>JAUWHQ010000131.1 GCA_030605805.1 Methanosarcinales archaeon
AATGTGTTGGGATCAGGTTTGCCATCCCAACATTTAAGGGTTGTGACCAGCCGATGTCATAGATATGAGGATCATCGCATTCGTGGGTATGCCGGCGTCAGGCAAATCCAGGGCGGCACAGCTGGCACGCGAGCGTGACATTCCTGTGGTCGTGATGGGCGACGTCGTCCGGGAGGAGGCAAAACGATGCGGGCTTGACCAGAGCGACGCAAAGATCGGCAGTCTGGGCGACCGGCTGAGGGCAGAAGAGGGGATGAATGCAATTGCAAAGCGATCTGTGCCGGCGATCCGCAAACTCCGAAAAGGTGCGGATCTCGTGGTGATCGATGGCATCAGGGGACTTGCAGAGGTGGATTTGTTCAGAAAAGAGTTTGGGGGCGATTTCGTGCTGATATCGATCGTTGCGCCAATCAATATCCGGTTGGAGCGAATATCCCGCAGAAAACGATCCGACGTCGTCACTGACATAGCCTCATTGAAAGCACGGGACGAACGTGAACTGAGATGGGGGCTTTATGAAGCCCTCAAGTCGGCTGCCCACACCATCCGGAATACGGGCACGCTCGATTCGTTTCTGGGGGAAGTTGAGTCTATGCTTGATCAGATGCGGAGGGATTGAGATGAAGAAAGCTCTGATGAGCGTATCTGACAAAAGAGGCATTAAAAAGTTTGCAGGCGATCTATCAGATCTTGGGATAGAGATAATCGCAACAGAAGGTACAGCAAGTGAAATTTCGCAAAACAAAGTTCCTGTGACCCGCGTATCTGAGTTTACCGGATTTTCAGAGCTGCTTGGCGGTAGAATAAAGACACTTCATCCGACGATTCATGCCGCGATTGCGACAGCGGAGATATCCATCGTTGTCGTGAACCTGATCCCGCTGACATCGATTGAGAGCATGGATATCGGCGGCATCGCACTCCTGAAATCCGCGATAAAGAACTTCAAGAACGTCGCCGCCGTAACAGACCCAAAGCAGTACGGCGGCATCATCGAAGAGATCAGCGCCGGGGGGAACGTCTCTCCAAAAACCAGGCTAACACTCGCGATACGGGCGTCTGCATACATCGTAGAATATGAATCGCGTGTCAACGAACTTCTCGAGGCAATGCCGCGATGATCATATCTTTCACATCTCTTGCGCATGTACTGCATCATACACCCGCTCCACGATCTCCTCAAACGATCGGACGGTGCTGGAATGGGGGGTTGCCACAAAAGGAATACCATCATCGCCTGATTTGACGATCATCGGATCAATTGGTATGCTCCCGAGAAACGGCACGCCCATTTCATCAGCAACACGTTTTCCGCCGCCCTCCCCAAAGAGATTGACCTGATTTCCGCAGCGCGGGCACACAAATCCACTCATGTTCTCGATAACCCCGATAACCGGAATTCCCGCATCTTTTGCCATGTTTATCGCTTTTCTTGCGTCCAGAAGCGCGACCTCCTGCGGCGTGGTGACGATGATTGCGCCATCCACCTCCATCATCGTGGCGATGCTCAGCGGTTCATCGCCGGTGCCGGGAGGCAGATCGATGATCAGGTAATCAAGCAAGCCCCACTGCACCTCATCGACGAACTGGCGCAGCACGCCGAGCCTTGTCGGGCTGTGCCACGGTATGGCAGCGTCCCTCTCGATCATAAAAGCCATCGACATGACAGAAATCCCGTGATCGCAGCCTATGGGCATATACACGGGCACCAACCGCTCCCCGTCCCCTGATAGGATTTCGTCCTCGATCTTCAGCATCTTTGGTATGTTCGGTCCGGTGATGTCGGCATCGAGCAGTCCGACGTTCTGTCCGTTCTCAACGAGCGCAAGCGCGAGGTTGACTGCCACAGTGGTCTTGCCAACGCCACCCTTGCCGCTCACGATCATGATTTTGTGCCGTATATAATCTGTGCCGCTCATTCTTTAGCATGACCTTAGGTGGGTCCTGGTATAAACACTGCGTGCCTCTGGCAGGAGATCGCTCCGGATCATCCGGATCAGCGTGCCTGAGAACGGATACGCGATTCGCGGCACCGATGCAGAGCGCGAGCACCACCACGATCAGCCGGCTTCGAAGTTCTATGATATGATCCATGAGCGGGAGATTTTCATCGCCGGGCACGCCGTCCATGCGGGTTAACTGTGCATATATTAATATGAATTGATCGCAAGGATGATTTCAGCAAACGAAGTTGCACGAGATGAGCTATGAGATAACAGATAGGTGAATAAAAATGAAAGTATGTATTCCAACAGAAGGAGACGGCGGGATCGATGATTTCGTCGGGCAGCATTTCGGCAGGGTGCCGACGTACACCATCGTAGATACAGACACTGGTGAGGTTGAGGTGATTGCGAATACCAGCGAGCATAGAGGTGGCACCGGACTGCCCCCGGAGTTGATATCAACGACCGGCACGCACATCATGCTCTGCGGCGGGCTTGGACCAAAAGCGGTCACGATGTTTGAGCAGTTCGGGATCGATGTCTTTGTTGGCGCAGGGGGCACGGTGCGCGATGCGGTCGAGGCATGGAAGCAGGGAACGCTCATGGAAGCGACCGATGAGAACGCATGCAGAGAGCACAGGCACGGGTGAGCAGGCGGCGGCAATCTCCGTAGTAACCTCCACTTCTGTTCTTTCATAACCTTTCATATCCTGCAGGATGTATGAGATCATGAAGATCGTAGTCCCGTTCAAGAGGAACAACGCCAAATCCCGTCTGGCTGGCATACTGACACCAGAGGAGCGTGACGCACTTGCGATGAACATGCTACGTGATGTGATGGACGCGCTGGATGGTTTCGAGGTTGACATCCTTACCCCATCGATGCTCAGCAACCAGGAGGTCGATCTCAGCCCGCACGTTCTGCTGAGCGATTACGGGCTGAATGAGGCGCTAAACGAGTATCTCAACTCACGAGCCGGGCATGACAACGATTCGGTCATGATCGTGATGGCTGATCTGCCGCTGATCAGCAGCAAGCACATCAAAGAGATTGCGGGGCTCGATGCCGATGTGGTGATCGCGCCGGGCAAGGGCAGCGGCACCAACATTCTGTATATCAGGGACCCGTCCGGATTCCATGTCGATTACTATGGGACAAGCTTTCTTGATCATCTGCGGATCGCACACGAGAGCGGCTCCTCAGTCGAGGTCTACGATTCGTTTGCGGTCAGCACCGACATCGATGAAACCGAGGATCTCGTGGAACTGATGATACACGGAAATGGCAGGGCTTCCCGGATGCTTGCTGATTCCGGTTTTACCGTTGCGGTGCGTGATGGTAGGGCAGAGGTTGAGCGCAGCCGGGCGTGATGGTTGATGATGTATGTCGACCTCCAGGTCACCTGAACCGTTATTGTATCCATACCATCCACCCGCCTGTGATGTAACCCGGGTCGATGTCTGAGTGCTGCAACAAGCAGATCATAGAGTTCTATCTCGCCTGCTGACCCGCCTTTGCCGGACCCGTTCCCGGACGCCTTTGTGAGACCTGTTTCGCCTCCAAATCCAGATCTTGTGACCGACTGCGTCCAGTTCGGATGCATCAGGTTAAGCTCTGCCCTCGCGAAATCATGGGTATGCCTGGCACCGCATTTGCTCCGGATTGGGACACCCAAGTGAATCTTGCCCCAGTGCCAGCAGTTTCCGCAAGCGATATGATACATACGGTCGTCTTCACCACCATGCGCCTTCATGATCTACTGAGGATCGATGAAACCGAGGTGGTACACCTCGCAGAACCCGGTTTCAGCGACCTGGGGACGTGCGAAACATCGGTGCGGTACCTTTCCGAGATCGTTCGATCCGAAATCCGGTTTGACAACGTGATACGGGTTGAAACTCATGACGGCTTGTCAGGGGTCGCCCTTCCCCTCTCTTTGGACGGGGACGACTTCTGGCTGGTGTTTCCCAACATCATACACAGGGATCCTGATTTTGCGGATCATGCAACCATGTTGTGCGAACAGGCAGATAACGTCCGCATCGCCGAAACAACAGACTTGCTGTTCATGGGTGCGATCATCGAGTATTATTCGCTCATGCTTGTGAACCGGGCGCTCTGTGAGAAATGCATGCACGAAAAGAAGAGTTTCGGATCGATATTTTCAAAATCACGGGCGGACATGCTCGTGACACTCTTAAAAACGATCGAAGAGTCGGACGGCATTGATTTTGCAGATATGGATCTGCTTGAGATCTGCTGCGGCAACGGAATGGCGACGATTGCACTCAGACAGCTGGGTTGCGATCCGGTGTGCCTTGATTCTGACAAATGTGCCGTATGCGAGGGGCTTGAGCACGGCGTGCTTCTTCCGCACCGGTCGATGGTGCTGGACGGCACACAACTCTCGCATTTCTTTGAGGCAGGATCCTTTGATTGCGTCGCCGGATTCATGCTCGGTGCGATCTATCCGTTCAATAAGGATGTCTGGAAGCGCATCATGGCTGAGTCCATTGTGCCGTTGCGCGAAGGTGGATTTCTCGTGTTTACAGTCCATAAAAACGAGGAGATCGATATTTTAAAGGAGGTTATGGACGAACTCGGGATGACCGGGCGGATTATCGACAATCGGGATGACACAGGGATGTATGACCAGTGGGTATATCTCGGGCAGAAACGCCCGATCCAAAACTTAATGTAGGGCGGTTGTACCATCTTTTTTTATGAGAATAGCAGTTCTTGGTGGAACAGGCGATATCGGCGAGGGGTTTGCGCTGCACTGGGCTGAAAAGCACCACATCCGCATTGGTTCACGCAAAGTAGATAAGGCGGAGGCGGCAGCCGAGCGATTCGATGAAACGCTTGCAATTTTCGGACGCAGAGGGGACATTCAGGGGTTTGACAACAGAACAGCCGCCGAAGGGGCTGATGTGATCATACTCACCATACCCTACGAGCATGTATCAGGGGTGATCGATGTCGTGCGCCCGGTATTAAGCGACCAGATCATTGTATCGCCGGTTGTCCCGATGACACGGAACGAATACTTCGAGTACAATACTCCGGCGCGAGGGAGTGCGGCACAGGAGATTCAAGCGATGCTGTCAGAGGGCATGAACGTGGTCGCTGCATTCCATACCATTGCATCTCGCAGACTATGCAGCCTCGACCCTGCATTCCAGTGCGATGTGATGATCTGCGGCGACGACCGCCGGTCAAAGGAGGTTATCCTCGATCTCACCAACGAGATTGAATGTCTGCGCCCGCTGGATGTCGGACCGCTCGCACTGGCATCGACGATCGAGTCGCTCACACCGTTGCTACTCAATATCGCGGTGTTGAATCACCTGAAGGATCCAAGTATCAAGGTTCTGTGAGCCGATGTCACTTGATTCCCTGCGTCCTCATGCGAAAAAGATCTTAAAACCGCTTGCCGACACCCTGTCGCGGGCTGGCGTAACACCGGATGCCACATCGGTCATCTCATTGATCTTTGCCGCAGGTGCGGGAGTGGTGTATGCGATATCAGGCGGCGATGGGGCGCTTGCACTTTCGGCTGGCGTGCTGGTGCTGCTCAACGGGATCGCGGACGCCATGGACGGGGAGATCGCAAGAATCGCGGGGACAGCTGGCATACGCGGTGATTTTCTTGATCATGTGATCGACCGGTACGCGGATGTTTTTATCATCTGTGGTATATTCTTTGGTGGTTATGTCGATTGGAGGATCGGGGTTGCGGCGATCGTTGGCACGCTCCTGACCAGTTATCTTGGGACGCAGGCGCAGGCAGTCGGTCTCGGCAGGCACTACGGGGGAATTCTTGGCAGAGCCGACCGTCTGGTGCTTATAATGCTTGCAAGCCTCCTGTATTTCCTGTATCCATACGGAATCTACGGCGTTTCGTCCCTTGGCTGGTCTATAGTGCTGATAGCAGTAGCAAGCAATCTCACGGCGTTGCAGCGATTTGTGTATATATGGAAGGAACTGGGCGAATAAAAACGGCGCTCTAGTCTGGTATTCTGGGGCTGCAATATGTTATTGGGACTCTTCGCTGTTTTGTATGGGTGCCTTGATGGGGTATATCCCAGTTCATCAAATCCGATACGGCATCTCCGCGCCTTCAGGGATCGAATGGATGTATTGCTCCCTGAATTTCGGATTTCGCATCATGCAGTAATCAGCAGTCCCTTTGTATGCCGGATGCTTGCCGATCCGCTTCCAGATCGTCACAAGCTGCTCTTCACACACATTTCCGAACGATAGCGGCGTGTAGGCGCACGGAAGCACGTCTCCGGCTGCTGTTACATGCAACCAGCGTCTGCCGGCAAAGCAGCCAAAGAGATCAGGACCCATGAAATACGGAAACGCGGTGACCCGCGGACCGTCTGGCTGGCTATTGATCCGTTTCTGGAAATTCTTGATCCGGGAAACGTCGCCTGACGTGATCACCTCGTCCTCGTGATCCATCCACCTGCCGACAGCGATGATCTCGTACAGCGAGACCTCGTGCACGCCGAGATCGCAGGCAAGCGAATAGAAATCATCCAGATGATCGATGTTTTCCGGCGACACCACCACGAACATGTCCACGAGCAGCCCCGCGCCAAGCGCATTTGCTATCCCGCTCATGGCGTCATCGAATGCGCCGGTGCGCCCCCGCATCCGGTCGTGCTCTGAAGCATCACTGCCATCGAGGCTGACCCTGACAGCATACATGCCCGCGTTTTTCAGATCGCATGCAAGCGATTCTGAAAGCCCGTACCCTGATGCGAACGAGGTTGCGATCGCCCTCTCTTTATCCACGTGCGCCACCATCTGCGTGATGTCCTTCCTGATCATCGGCTCGCCGCCATCAAATGAGATTAGGTATGTGCCGAGATCAAGCGCCTGATCGATCACGTTCTTGATCACCGCAAGCGGCAGTTCTGAGCCGCTGACATCTGATGCGCCGCAGTGGATGCAGTCGTTAGGGCAGCGCATCGTAATCCCGATCGAGGTCTGATCAGGCACACGCTTTCGTAGTAGCGCGCTCACCTCTGCCGAGATCATCCGGTCGAATACGGCGCCCGGCACCGGAGGGATCCACGTCGAGAATACGAGCCGCCCATCCTCGCTTAAAATCGGCTTTTCGTCGGCGAAAACCCGGTTTATCTTTTTGATAACCGGTTTTGCCGGCAGGGCGAGCACGCCTTCGGCATCGAGCTGTACCCGATCATCGTGCATGGTTACGTTCAGTTTCAGTAAGGGGTTTTCATAGACGCGCATTGCGGTACAACTCACACTGCTTTCTACTTTAATATACTGAGATGCAACGATCATCAAAAAGGATATCAAATCGGTGGTTATCAGGTGGCTGAGAGTATTTAAAGGATAGCAAAGGAAAAAAACTATCTTTAAAGGAGACAGAACATTGTATTAGGATCACGAAAGAGATTGAAGAGGTGGTTGGATAGGGGTGGTTTTTGGATTGTCAAATTCCACCAACAAAAGATATAAATAATAGATAACAATATAATAAACCAGATTCCAACTAATATGGCAGTTCCATCTATACTACCACTTTCACTTCTGAAAGCTTTATCCGCTTCGTCGTCAGCCACTCTGCTATTGTATTACAGAGAAATGTGGGTTTAGGATAGTTTTCACGACAGTTTCTCATAAATCCAATTTTTTCAAAATCGTTAATCCAGCGAGCAATCATATTTCCTTGTCTTAAAAACGACCATAATTGAAATAATAATATCAAAATTACTATACAAATAATTATGAGTACAGGTATGTTCGGGTTCAGCGAGCTCAAGTTCACAAAATGGTATAATTTCTATAATAAGACAGGTTACAATTAATGTCGCAACAAGAAAACAAATTATCAAAGTAAAACTATGGAACCAAAATGCATTAAGGTTATGTGAAACAGAATACAATCATTTAAAACTTTTTCATTCGTTTTTTTACACCTTACACGCTTTATATGATCAGAAAGTTCGTCACTGTTTTCAAAACTCCCGTAACGAGTTTGAAACTCAATTAACCGCTTCGCATACATATCATGGTCATCCATATAATGGTATAGAAGGAGCGATATTGCAACCAATATAAGGGACAGTATAAGTAAATCCACAAAAGTTTTGTCCTGATGTACATACTATACCCTCCACGCTTCTACGCACCAATCATTGCAAACACCAAGCATATATTAAATTCCTCCACATAATATGTTTTTATGGCAACAGATAGTATAGGAGGTGGAAGGCTCGAACTAAGCGATGAGGCAAAAGAAGCGCTAAGAAAATTCCAGAGGATGGAAAAAGGACGAATCGGCGTCAGGGCGTTAGCCATTTTAGGGTTTGATGCGGGAAGGGTGGAGGAAGAGATTGCAGAGCTTCTTGGTGTATCAGTGAGGACTGTGCGGCGATGGATCAGCAAATATCGAAAGGATGGTCTGGGGGGTTTATATGACAAAGAGAGGTCGGGCATGCCAAGAAAGGTGGATGAGAAAGTCGAAAAGGAGATTAATAATACTATGAAGAGTGATCCTACCGATTTCGGTTATAAAATCGGTTTTTGAGTCATTCCACTTCTGTGCTTACATCTGCTTTCAGTTACCGGAAAGAAAATTTCCGGAAAAACGATAAGGCGCGCTTGATAAACAACATGCCAAAGATATATTCCTTGAACTCCGATGCATCCATGTTACCACGGAGGATATCGGCGACTTTAAACAGAAAGCCTTCCAGTTGTGAAAGAGTAATCTTTTCTTGTTTCATATTTAGCCACTTACCTTCGTTCTATTATGATATTGCATCTAACAAATATTAACGCCTTCTTACTCCGATCAATGCGCTGGTCAACGATCAACACAAGAGTTTTCACCGATTTCAGGAACGAGCTTGGATTTTTAGCTGATGTTTCGCCCATCATTTGACATGGAGAAGTGTCTTCTCAAGGCGAGATTATTTCGGGAGATTACATTCAAAAATTCCACACGATACCATAGATGTTCG
Source organism: Methanosarcinales archaeon (assembly GCA_030605805.1). GTDB lineage: Archaea > Halobacteriota > Methanosarcinia > Methanosarcinales > Methanogasteraceae > Methanogaster_D. The sequence goes on from JAUWHQ010000131.1 coordinate 8,952, forward strand.
TTTTGGGGGTCATTTGAGGATCGTACCCGCAACCGCATCCTCATCGATCTCCACACCCCTGCTCTTAAAGAACCTGACGACATTGCGGATATCCCGCATCAGAAACTCCATGGCATTCGGATGATCCAGCGTCACCGATTGCCCCATATCGATGAATACGACCTCATAATCATTCAGAAGGATGTTAAACTCACTCAGATCGGCATGTACAAGATTTTCCAGATATAACTTCCTGATATAATCGATGGTGGTGTCAAAGATCTCCTGCGCCTGATCCGGGGTCAATGGCACCATGCGTAGTTGTTGCGCTGGAATCTCATCCCTTCCAATAAACTCCATCAGAAGAACGTTGTTTCGCGTGACAAACGGCTCTGGCACGCGCACTCCTGCTGCACGTGCCTTCTTCAGGTTTCTCAGTTCCTTCTTCGTCCATGTAAAGACGATACTCCGTTTATCATGCCTCACGCTCTTGAATCTTGGATCCCCGATTATATAGGATTGCATTGCGCGAAAATCGCTCGTGGAGATACGATAAATCTTTATGGCGATCTCTCGATCGCATCCGATCGCATGAAAGACGTTTGCCTCCTTACCGGTGCTGATCACGCCGCCGAGCGCGTCGATGTAACCCCTGTTCGCAAGATGGTAGAGGGTCTTCAGTGTGGAAGTATCAAAAACACCCTCAAAAGACTTTAAATCTTCTGAGTCCTTTATCCTGATCCGAAATTTGTCGATTTCCCGGTCAATCGCCTTTATTTTTTCTTCGAATCTTGATCCTGACATGTTTTTAGGATGTGCTAAGAAAGGTATCCGCGACGCCTGAGCCAGTCGACCTGTGGTGCGGTATATCTCCAGATCACATCAGCTTTAGCATCCTGGAAGTCCCATGGAACAATGATAACAATGTCGTTTTCGCGGATCCATATCCGTTTCTTCATTCTTCCGGGTATCCGGGCAGTCCGCACAGTTCCATCGATACATCTGACCCTCAGATGGTTTGCGCCAAGCAGTTTTTCCACTGTTGCCAGAATCTCGCGGTCATGCTTGCGCGGGGTGCGTACGCGTCCTATCGGTGCTTCTGGCTTCTTCTGTTTACCCAGATACAACACCTCGATATATAATATCCCGTTGCATAGCAACGCATTGTTGCTATATGTATATAAACATACACAACCACCAATCAGCAATGAAGGTGATTCGTGACCCGATCCACGGGTACATCGAACTGGACGATGTGGCGCTGTCACTGGTCGATACGCCTGCAATGCAGCGATTACGCCGAATCCGACAGCTCGGATTGACCAGTCTCGTATATCCCGGCGCAAATCACACCAGATTTGAGCATTCGCTCGGCACATACCATCTTGCAAACTCGCTTGCAGATCGTATCGATGACACGACCGGGCGGCTCGAACTGCGCGTGGCAGCCCTGCTCCATGACATCGGGCACGGACCGCTCTCGCATGTGACCGAGAAAACCATCAAGCGTCATACCGGAAGGTCGCACGAGGATGTCTCCTGGGTCCTCAAGGAAGATCCAGATCTGGGCGCGATATTCGATGAGAATTCGCTTGACATTTCAAGAGTTGCCCGGCACATAAAAGGGGAAACGAACCTCGGTGCTGCTTTGAACAGCGAAATCGATGTTGACCGGATGGATTACCTTGTGAGGGATGCACATTACACCGGCGTTCCGCTTTCGGTCGATCTGGTGCGATTGATCCATGAAATGCGGTTTCTGGATGGGAAACTCGTGATCAACAGCGGTGGAGTGCGGGCTGCCGAATCACTGCTCCTCTCCAGGTTTATGATGCATCCGACGGTCTATTACCACCATGTAACCAGGATTGCAGAGGCGATGTGTGTTCGTGCGGTCGAATGCATGATCGAGGACGGGTTTGATGCGAAGAAACTCTCTGCGATGGACGATTCTGACCTTTTTGTGCAGATGCACTCATATCCCGGGTATCCCACCGAGATCGCAGAGCGGCTGCGTGACCGAAGGCTATTCAAACGTGCAACTTATGTCGGGTTTGATGCCGTGAGCAAGGGTGTGCTCAAGCACCGGAACAAAATAAGGAGAATCGAGGCGGAACTCGCATCCGATCTCGGGATCGATCCCGAATATATCTTGATCGACATACCAAAGCCGCCTGACATCGTGGAGACCGGAGCCAACATCATGGTCGATCAGCAGCTAAGACGCCTCCACGAGATCTCGCACCTCGTTGCAGCTATCGGGCATGCACAGCAGGATAACTGGAGGATGGGTGTCTACACCCCGGCTGAGCATCGTGACGCGGTCAGACGTGCTGCAAATGGGTTTTTCGGCGTGAAAAAACATAAGCAGTTCAGGCTGGATGAATTGATCACGTGAAGCAGATTACAAGAGGAATGGGATATGTTATCAGATCCGGCGTATACAAAGATCACAATTTATGTGACCACAACCGGTTCTAACGCCCACCTCATCCTCCAGACCGGAGTTCCACGCTCGCCTGCCTACCTGCCCAGCACTGGATGTTCACCGCGACCGGAAGCGATGCGGTGTGGCAGTGCGCATACTCGACATGCACGGCAAGCGCTGTTATGTCCCCGCCAAGCCCCATCGTGCCGATTCCGAGCGAATTGATGTCGGCAAGGATATCTCGCTCGAAATCGTCCATATCGAGGACGTCTCGCAGTATCGCTCTTTTTGCGAGGCGAGCAGCCTTGTCAAACGATCCCCCGACGCCGACACCGACGATTACTGGCGGACACGGCTTTCCTCCGGCATCCACAACGGTTTCGAGGATGAATCGCCTGATATCAGAGACCTGTGAGGGATTTAGCATCGCAAGACGGCTCACATTCTCGCTTCCGGCACCCTTCGGCAGAACAGTGATCTTGATGCGGTCTCCTTCTGTCAGATCAAGAATGATGTCAGGAAGTCCCGCGCCAACGTTTCCGGACGGCTCTCTTGTGATCGGATGAACAGCGTTTGGTCGAAGCGGTATGATCTCAGTCGCCTTCTCGACGCTATCGTTTATCGCATCCCTGATGTCAAAATCAATCATGCATTCCCTTCCGATCTCAACAAAAAATATCAGTATCCCGGTATCCTGACAGATCGGAACGCTCCGTTCTGATGCGAGTTGTATGTTCTCAAGAATCGTCTTGATCTGCGCTTTCGCGGTCGGGTTTGTCTCGCGCTGGTACGCACCCTCGAGTGCTGCCACGACATCGTCAGGCAGTCTGGTCTCAGCCTGCACAAGCAGGTCAACGACGCTCTGCACCACATCTTCGTATCTGATTTTATCTGAGCTCATGCACTTTTCCGTTCTGCAACTCCCTTTGACCGCAGTCTCTCAAAATTGTTCTTTGTTATGTAATGGTCAGTCGGATGTACAACAACACGAAAGACGTGGAGACATGTGGTTGGCAATACTCTTCGCGTCTCTGCGCCTTTGCGCCCTTGCGTTAAATTGGAAAGAGAACGCAAAGACGCGAGGACGCAATGGCGCAAAGAACAAAAATCCTCTTGTTGGTGATCATGTTGTAGGGGCATCGGTCGCTGTGTGTTCATGGTCAGATTGACCACTGCAAATTGTTCTTTGTTATCCCTCATTTTCATTTTTGTTCCCAACGCCAAGGATGTAGCCCACGTGCCTCGAGGTCGCGGATTTAATCATGGGGTAGCCCACCAAAACTCTCTTGGCTCTATCGAGTTTTTTAAATCTGCTCCGGATTACCCTGCTCAATAAGGTGTATTTCATCATTCTTACCATCAGTTTGAAGAATTTTCCAAAACCGCCAATTTCTTTAATCAACTGCGGGGATTCTTTCAGGCTCACCGGTTCCCTGTTTTCGTGTATCTCAACCCCTTTCAAACCTGCCTTTTCGAGCCGCTCCTTCCACTCCTCAGAGGTGTGGATCGTAAAAGGCAGCTGCGTGATATCGCCGAGGATCTGCTCCGCCTCAAGGATCTTTTCCGCAACTTTCGGAGGCATCTCTCCATCCTTGAATATCTCGTTGATCCCGATGCAGCCTCCTGTTTTCAACACCCTCGCAAACTCCTTGAGTGCCTTTTCCATGTCAAGGAACTGCGACACGAACTGGGTTATTACGGCGTCAAAAGTACCTGCCTCAAAGGGCAATGCATAAGCATCCCCGACCCGGAACTCTACTCTATCATGGAGTTTTTCCCTTTCTACCCTCTCCTTCGCCTTCTTGATCGCTTCCTCCGCGATATCTATGCCCACGAGTCTGCAGCCGAATTTCCTGACAATGTAGCAGGCGTTAAAACCGGTTCCGCATCCAACCACCAGCACTTTCTTGTCTTCATCGATCTGACACAGTTCGCCCAACCTTTCCGTGGATGTCAAGCCACCTATCTGGTAAAAGGGCACCCCCAGGTAGCCCATGAAATCATAATAACTCAGGTTCTCGATCTCTTCAATCGAAAGGTCATTTTCTGGCATAGAAACTCCCTGGCGACATACTGTTTAGATGATATTCAACTTTAACTCTGCTTTTTAGGAAATATATTCAATCCATGTCTTCCACTGTTTTCTCATCTTTTTTCTCTTTTGAATTGTCTGATTTGTCTTCCGATTCTTCCTCTATTTCTCCCAATTTCTCTAATTCGTCCTCCAGTTCTTTTTCATCCTCACCAAATTCCCCTTTCTCATTTAATTCTTCTTCCAATCCATCCTCTTTCCTATCTGGTTCTCTCGCGCCTTTCAATCCCTCTCCCTCGTCAGTTTCTTCTGACTCTTTTGTCTCCTTGATCATGATGCCGCCAGGCGCGTCCATGGTACCATCCACCACCGCATCGCGGTGAATCCGGATCGCCCGCGCACGAACATCACCGAGTATGTGGCACCCCCCTTCGATGCAGACGTCACCTTTTGCATCGATGTTCCCATGGATGATGTTGTTTTCCTGAATTGTGACATCCTTAGCTCTGATACTGCCAAACAACGTCGTAGCATTCCCCATGACAAGCGACTTCGCGCGGATGTTGCCCTGCAGCCGGCAGTTGTCGCCGATCTGCATGGGGTGATCCGTCTCGATCGCACTGAGCGAAATCTTGGCGCTTCCCGGTATCACCATCGCCAGGATCGCACCCTCCGGATCAGACTCATCCGCAAATAGCTCCTGAATCGCTTTTTCCACCTCTTCATCCATACCATGGCGCAACAGTTCGCTCAGATACATATACAGGAAGATGATGATCGGGAGTGGGTTTTTGATCGTGATCCAGCCCTTTGCCTCGAATCCGTCGTTGATCGACACGTTTTCCCCGATATCAAGGTCGCCGCCAACGATCAGTTTGCCGTGGATCTTCACAAACTCGTCGAGGTGTGCGTCACCGTCCGCGTCCACCCCGCCCTCGATATTGGACCAGCGATCGATATGCACATCAGAACGCGCATGAACCTCGCCGCAGACCGTTGCATGCTCGCCGATTACGATCTCGTCTGCGATGATACCATACTCGATGTTGGAGTGACCGCCGATGATTGCACCGCCATCAACCACGATGGTGCGCTCCTCCATCCGGGTGTTGTCCGGGATTACAAATGTTTGTGGATCAAGCATGAATGTCATGATGTAATGTGCGTGGCAGGCTTATATTCTTTTATCATCGCCAGCGGTTCTGCGATTTCCCGAAATGATTTCGCCCCGGGGAAGGATACCCCATGTCAAATGATGGGCGAAGCCTCAGCTAAGGATTCAAGCATTTTCCGTACAGATCGCCCCTATTTATAGAGCATCCGCACCTTATTCGTAGTTTTTTCGGACGAACTGGTTGAAACTGGATTCGCAACCATCGATGGTTGGAAACTTGTAAACCTGCAATGGGATGAGTTGGAACTCGGAGTAATGAAGCCAGAGGGTGTAAGCGTTGAACAGAAGGGTGCACCAGCCACAATAGATGAAATTCAATCAGGAACACTGGCAACAGCTGGAGTGTCGTCACATCATCAGGGTGTAGCTATATCACCGGTGAACGGCATACTTGAAGTACAGAGTTACACCGGAAAAATCGTCTCTGCTACTGACCTCAACATGGATTTACCAGACGCGGTCGCGCTTGTCACGTACAAACGGGAAAAGGTTGACGATATTTCGGCGGAGGAGATCGGTTCTGACGTGAAAGATGCGATTGAGAACGAAGTTCTGGCTATTAAAGAAGCACTCCAGAAGACCGAGTTGCCGGTGACCGCGGAAGTCGTATCACGAACAGAGGTTCCACAGGAGAGAGGGACTGTAGAGCTTGAAGCGACACCAAGTGAAACAAAAAAAGAATCGGCATTGATGGAGATGCCTGGGTTTGAGGCGGTATTTGCTGTTTTTGGGATTCTAATGGTTGCGGGTAGTATTAAACGAAGAAAAGAAAACTGAGAAGACTAATCATCGAAATACAACACCTTCTTTGCTTTCTGCAAATAATCCAGACCAAGAAGAACATCTTCGTTGTTTTCCTTATCCAGCGGTCTATCGTCCACCAGCACCTCGTCCAGCAAGACTCGCTCGCTCCCGCCATCTTCGATTATCTCGACCTGTGCAATCGGGGAATACAACTCGTCTCCGTCCGATGCTGCCCATTCTCTTTCAATATTCTCCAGAACAATCCCGAGTTTCTCTGATATCTCGGTGCTAATCACCGTTAGATCAGCACCAGTGTCTATGAATGCCCGGACCCATTCGCTGCACCGGTCATCCGAACAAATCTTCACATCCACATACTGCCGCCCCATGACAATCAACCTGCAAGAATCCCATCGATCTTCTTTCTGATTTCATGATCGGCAATATCGCCTTCCACACAGATGCGATCCTTTTCGATTATTATGCGATACTCTGTTCCAAGAATCTCGCGGATACGCTTCACTTTCTCAAGCATGCTTTTATCGTCAACCCTCGCGCAAACTCCTCTCAACCGTATCGATCCCATATCCTTAACCTCTGCATGGTTTACCATAAGTCTTTCCGGAACCGGAAAAAGCGCCTCAGGTCTCATAGGGTTCATCATCTTTCAGTCGCGATTGTCATCATCGGCGCTTACATTACATATCTGACAATCAGAACCACTTCCCTGCCGTACCAACCGCATGAACGATCAGGTCAGCACACGCCTTCATGTCACCAAGCGATAGCACCTCAACAGGCGAATGGATGTATCGCGTCGCCATCGAAAGAACGCCTGACGGGATTCCCTCGCGGGTCAGACTGATCGCTGTCGCATCCGTGGTGCCGCCATCTGAGACGTCCAGCTGGTATGCGATCTTATTCTCATCAGCGGTCTTGCGCAGCCACTCAAGCACCAGCGGGTGCGTGATCACACCTCTTCCGCCCGCATCCATCACAGTTATGACAGGACCCTTTCCGACTGCCATCGCGGACTCTGTTTTGGTGATGCCGGGATGGTCGCCTGATACGCAGACGTCGAGTGCAATCGCAACATCCGGGTTGAGCCCGAATGCAGACGTCCTTGCGCCTTTAAGCCCGACCTCCTCCTGAACCGTGAAGACGGCATGGACGGTCGATTCGATATCGCTCTTGCAGATCCGCTTCATCGCCTCCACGAGGAGCGCAACGCCTGCACGGTCATCGAGGGCTTTTCCGGTGATCCTGTCGTTTGCAAGCAAAACAAGGTTGCGGTCGATCGAGATCGCTGTTCCGACCTCGATTCCCATCTCGGCAGCATCATCCGCTGACGATGCGCCGACATCGACGAACATATCCTTTGCGTCCACCGGCTTCTTCTTGTCCTCCTCTTTCATGACATGCGGAGGTTTTGACCCGATCACTCCAATACAGGGGGTTTTTGCGTGAACGATCACCCTCTGGTTGAGCAGTGTCTGATCAAACCATCCGCCGACCTTCACGAATCTGAGAAAGCCCTCATCATCGATGTGCTTTACTGCAAGCCCGATCTCGTCGAGATGCGCGGCGAGCATGATCTTCGGGCTTGCGTCTTCTTTTGCACCTTTCTTTGTGAATATCAGGTTGCCGGGCGCATCCACCCGGATATCCCCGTATGGGCTGAGTTCCTGCTCAACAATTGCACGAACACTGCCCTCGTATCCGGAGATTCCATGTGCATCTGATAATCGCTGCAATAAGTCTCGCATGTCTGTGATTATCCGAACAGTGCTCCAAGTCCTGCCATTCCTGCCTCTTCTTCCTCTTCCTTCTTCTCTTCTTCCTTTGCCTCTTCAGCTGCTGGCGCCGCCTCTGCTGCCGGTGCAGCCTCTGCCGCTTCCGCTGCTGGTGCCGCTGCAACTGGTGCCACCGCTGCCTGTGAGATTGCACTCTCGATGTCAACGCCGTCAAGCGCTGCAACAAGTGCCTTCACTCTTGTTTCATCCACATCGACGCCGGCTGCATCGAGTATGCTGGTAATTCCCTGTTCGGTTACATCCTTCTCTGCGTTGTGCAGTATCAATGCTGCATATATATATTCCATATTTAGTTCACCTCTGATTATTGATTATTCGTTTATCGTTTTGCCGTGTCATCCGAAGAGAAGACCAAGCCCTTCTGCTGCTTCCTCTTCTTTTTCTTCCTTCGATTCTTCTTCTGACACTTCTCCGGCTGCCTCTCCCGCTTTCTCTTCTGTTTCCTCTGCAGCAGAAACCGCTTCATCTGCAGCTGCTTTTTGCGGGAGCAAAGCCTGCAGAGCCTCTCCAAGCGCCGCAGGGTCGTCGATGCTACATGCGAGCGATGTCGCCTTCGACTGCGCCATCGAGAGCAGCGTATCGACGATATCAGGCGCTGGTATGGCAGAATTTATGCCAAGGTTCCTTGCGCCGGAGGCTGCCTGCGAAAGCAGCGTCCGAATCGTTGCATTCGATGGATATGTGATGCCAATGGCAAGATTGAATGCGCATGCGGTAGCTGTTGCGAAGTTGTCTGCATACTCTGCCTCATCGATATCCAGAACGCCTGCCTCAAGCACCGTACCGGCATCATGGACGGCACGGAGATCGAGACCGACGGTCATCGGATAGATCTCAAGACGCGTGAGCATCTCAGAGAGTGCCCGTGACACTGGCTCGCCTGCTTGCGCAACCACCTTCGTCTCCTTGATCACGACCTTACCCTTATCGATCTTGGCTGGTATGCCAGCACTCTGCAGATCGCCCACGATCGGTCCTGGGGCAAATGAGGTCGGACCTCCTTCCACCACGATATCTTCAGGTGCGGATGCGCCTGCTTTGATCGGAGCCTTCGTTTTGCCGGACTTGAGCAGCTTGAATAGTTTGAACGGGTTTAAGTCTGTGAATATGAGCGCGGTCTGATCATTGATATACGACTCCATCGAACGGATGTTGTCATCACACTGATCGAAGGCACGGTGCAGGAGGGTATTTCTGTAAATGCGGAGTTCTGCGATGCCTTTTAGATTGCGGCGCATCTCCTGCAACTGCTTTGCCGGTATGTCACGGATCCCTACGATCCCCACAACCGGATACTCACCTGCCAACCGCTTGATATTCTCGATCTCGTCGATCTTCCACTGCGGAATGTGTGCCGTGCGGTGTTCTGTCATTGCATCCATAGCAACTCACCTCACCTTCGCAGATTTGCCCATCGTCGTCGTCACATAGATGGACCTGATGTTCTGCACACCCTTATCCAGCACATCTTCGAGTCTGGTGATCACCGCCTCGATATTCTCGGCAAGCTCGTCGGCTGGCATGTTCCGCCGACCGATCGGCGCATGGAACGTCTTCCGGTCCTTTGACCTGACTCTTATGCTGTTCCGTATCTTGTTGATGATCTGGGTGACGTCCTTATCCGGTGTCAGCGGCTCTGGCATCTTGCCCCGGGGACCAAGAATCGCGCCGAGCTTCTTTCCTATGACTGGCATATAGGCAGTCTCAGCGATGAAGAAGTCGTGTGCATTTGCAAGATCCCTCGCCTTGTTTTTGTCATCGCCGTACTCATCAATCATATCAGGGTCGATGATTAAGTCTGCGCCTGCCTTCTCTGCCACAAGCGCGGTTTCGCCCCGCGCAAAGATCGCAACCGAGATCGGTCTGCCAAGCCCGTGCGGAAGTATGATCTCTTCGTCCACCCGAAAACGCGGCTGGCTCAGATCGATATTCTTCAGGTTGATCGCCAGTTCCACGCCTTCTGCGAAGTTTCTCTGGGGAGAGTCGTCCAGTATTGTGTTAACGGCGTTTATCGTTTGTTCGTTCATGAATCACGCACCACCGTAGTCGTAACGACATGGTTAGTCTGCTACGGATGAATTATAATACACTGATCGGATTGAACTTTAATGTATCGGTTTTTCGGGGGGGGTGCGGTCAGCCGTGGCAGCAGCCAGCCTTCAACTCCCGCGCAAGTTCCTCGATTTGTTCCGGCACATCCACGCCGTCCGCGATGATGTTCACAAACGCCGAGCCAACGATCACACCATCCGCCCCCGCCTCGATGATGGCAGCCGCCTGATCCCGCGTTGATATGCCAAACCCGACTGCAAGCGGCGTCGCCGTGTGGGTTGTGCTGCGTACAAGATCGATTAAGGAGAGCGTCGATTCAGCGACATCGGCTCTGGCGCCGGTGACACCGGTTCTTGCAACGAGATAGATGAAACCGGAACCAACGCCTGCGATCCTCTTCATGCGCTCCTGATACGTGGTCGGCGCAATCAGGAAGATCAGGTCAACCCCATGCCTCTTGCAATGCATGGCAAGATCCTCCGACTCCTCAACCGGAAGATCAGGGACGATGATGCCTGTAATCCCGCTATCCACGCAGTCAGCAACGAAATGTTCGAGCCCGCGCTTGAATATGAGGTTGTAGTACGTCATCACAACAAGCGGCACATCTGCATCCACATCCAGCGATCGGGCGAGATCAAAGAAGATATCCGGGTTCATGCCAGCCTCAAGCGCCCGTTCGATCGATGCCTGAATCGTGGGACCATCAGCGATCGGATCCGAGAACGGGAGCCCGAGTTCGACGATGTCAGCTCCGCCGCGCACCAGTGCATGCACGATCTCTGTGGTCGCCTCAGGTGTGGGGTCGCCAGCGCAGATGTACGCGATGAGCGCGCCTTCGTGGCGGGTTTTTAGTTCAGTGAATTTGTCCTTGAGTTTCATGGGATGATCGCCTTTAATCTTCTTGTTTTCTCAGGTATTCGCTAATAACTCTTCCACCTTCTTCACATCCTCTTCTCTTCCCTGATTCTCAAATAACTCTTTTGCGATCTTAAACTCCTTCTTCGCTTCTTCTGGTCTTTTTGGTCTCGAAAATAGGATGCCAAGGTTTGCGTGAGCCTCTGCAAGATATAGATCTATCCTTATCGCTTCTCTGTACTCTTCTTCTGCCTCATCGTATCGTTTTAAGTCTTTTAACAGAACCCCAAGATTATTATGAGCATCTACGTGATCCGGATCTATCCTTATCGCTTCCCTGTACTCTTCTTCTGCTTCATCATATCGTTTTAAGTCTTTTAACAGAACCCCAAGATT
>JAUWHQ010000047.1 GCA_030605805.1 Methanosarcinales archaeon
GGGGTTATTTTCATGAGAAGTGCATCTTTTCCGATTATCCGGACATAATCTGCTATCCGTGAGCCGATCACATCGATATCGATGCTGTCTGCCGCATCCAGCACCATCTGATGATCCACGTCAGAGAGTTCGGCGCGATACAGCACCAAAAGCTCGTCTGCGATGCGTTTTTTTTCGGTGCGCAGTCTTTCGATCACAGCATCGGCATCGCCGGCGTCACCAGTGCCATCGCTGGCAGCGGTATGATGGTGGGTAAGCGCAAGCTCCTTCAGGATCAGATGTGACAAATACTTTGTGTCGATGGTCTTTTGCTCATCAGCCCCTGACCGGCTGCGAAAGTAAACAAGACGCGGGCATCGCAGGTAGGCGGCGATCTCAGAGGCTAAAATCCGGTCATGCTTCATCCCAGAACCGATTTGACCACCACACCCTCTGCGTCCACATCCACCGAAACCAGTGTCTTTATATCGTGTCCGGCAGCACGCAGGGACGGTGCGCCCTCGCCACGTTCGATGACCGTGATGATGTCGCATATCTCTGCGCCAGCGATCTTCAGCGCCTGAATAACCGCTTTCATCGTGCCGCCCGTGCTGATCACATCATCGACAATTATCACACGGTCACCTTTATTGATTCCGTTAAGATACAGTTCCCCCTTTGAATATCCTGTACACTGATGTACTGCAATCTCGTTTGGGAGGTTGTACTGGCGTTTTCTGATGATCACGAGCGGAATACCGGTTTTCATTGCAAGCACCGTCCCAACCGGGATTCCCATCGACTCGATGGTCACGATCCGGTCCACATCGGTATCAACCAGTTCGATGATGCGGTCTGCAACCTCTGAGAGCAGCGCAGGCGTAAGTTCTGGCACGCCGTCCGTTATCGGGTGAATAAAGTAGTGATACTCGCCCCTGCGGACGATCGGCGCGTCTTTAAGCGTTTGCGTGAGTATTGGAAGCATGAATCATACTGATGACTGATGTTATAAATCATTTTGCCATCAAAAATGAGGTCAAAGGCGGGACCTGGGGTTGCCTGCGCGATCTCGTCCAAGCCGCCACCCACGATCGAGCCCGTGTTGATGGTGCAGGTCCGGTTATCTTGACGCCGCCACGAGCGTCCCGGTGAAGCGCCGCCGCCGTCTTGCATGATCATCGGAGCGTCGATGAAGGTGACGCGGTCGTCGCAGCTGACATCAGCGTGCGCCCGAGTGTCGCGGGGTCACACGGGCGGCTGCCAGATGCAAATGCAAGCGCGATCGCGGCGTCTATGAGGGCGAGGGTACCGTCGCCGTTGAGGTCGCAACGTAGTGACACGCCACGCACAGAGGGCTCAAACAGAAACGCCATGAATTGGGACGCCATAGCTTATCCTGTATGTATGCCCCACTATGTGCAATCCCTCCAATGCTTCCCGATCCATTGCATGCATCTCGATATCTCTGAGCCTATCAACAACTCCTGGCGGATAATATCGCTCCCCACAGCCCACACATACACCTGCTATGACATTCTCCACCACAACGAAGTCATTTCCGATCCTCACTGCTTCACTGACCTCTCTTTCTTCAACTTTTCCGCCGCATATCGCGCATTTTGATACGATCATTTAAACCCTCCTTCTGTAATCGATCCATCTAATCACATCTGGTTCATAAGTTGTTATAATTATTGCCGCATCATCCTCTTTTGAATACGCACAGACCGCATGTATCGGTCTGTCTTCCTCAGTTCTTCCGAATACGAGGCAGCTTGGGAACGGCTTGTCATCTGCATAGTTCTCTATTATCTCCCCGCACAGTATCGCTTCAATCAATTCTTTCTCAGATATATCGTCTTCTTTTAAGCTCATCTCGTTTTTTGCATGTAGGCTGATGTTATAGCGGCTTCCGGATATCGACTTCTTTATATTCTCCAGCAATTTCATCGAAAGCCTCTTTTTGTGGGATTGAACAGTTCCGGATTATAAATCTATCGCGTCAGCCGCCGCCTGCAGGATCATGAGAGCGTCGAGGGCGGTGACGCAGCCATCGCCACTGACATCAGCGTGCGCCCGAGTGTTGCGGGGTCATACGGGCGGCTGCCAGATGCAAATGCAAGCGCGATCGCGGCGTCTGCAGGGGTGCGGATGGGGCTGTCAGAGTTGAGGTCGCCTTTCAGTGACGCATCTCCGAAATCCCTGCCCCGCAAACCCCTGCTCCACCCTCACACCACCCCTGTCACCATCAGCGCCGCAATCGCGAGGAGCAGCACCCCCGTAACAAGCCTGATCGAACTTCGGTGCTCGTCCTTGTACCTGCTCACCGATTCCGGCTGCATCCCGAGCGTCATCGCAAGCCCGAGCACAAGCACCGGAAAGACCACCCCGAGGTTGTACACAACGAGATAGAGTGCTCCACTCACCGCGTCGTTCTTAAGCAGCATGTTCAGTATCGAAAGGTAGAGCGCACCAACGCATGGCACCTTGACAAGTGAGAAGAGGACTCCGAGCAGAAATATCGCAGGCAGACTCTCCTTTCTGACCAGATTCTCGATAAAACGCATTGTAGACCCGGATGTCTTGAATGATGACGTGTTATACTTTTTGACATGGTATGCATCATAGATATGCCATATTCCGAGCAGTACGATGATTGCAACCAGTATACTCTCGATCAGCTCCCGCGTGCCTTCGGTATGCCCGATCATCCGGAGCAGTCCGAAGCCGGCGATGAGATATGTGATGAATATGCCTGCGCAGAAGATCACCACCAGCCAGAGCATCCGCCTGCGCCCGCTCCGACTGCCCCCCTCGCTCGAAAGCGTAACCGTTGCGATGAATGCAAGTATCGCAAGCAGGCACGGGTTGAATCCGGCAACCAGCCCGGCAACGAAGACGGCTGTCACTGATAACTTAATCGGCGGCTTCTGCGTCTGTGTCTGGTTTATGTGATCTGTTAGGTCTGTCTGGTTTATCTGGTTTGGCTGGTCTGTTTGATTCGTTTGATCGGTCTGGTTCTGACCGGTCCGGGCGTTGCCTATGCTCTGATCGAGCAGATCCGCGAGTAAGCTGAGATTCCCAGCGTAATCCGAATGAAGGACCACCTGACCAGAGATCACGACCGCAGGAACGACATGGATTCCGTATTCATCCATTTTTTCAAGGCTGGATCGATCAGTGACCTCATACTCCACAACCGGGAGATTGTGTTTGGAAGCGACATCCTCTATGACCGGTCTTGCTTCCTTACACTCTTTGCAGCCTATTTCGTAGAAAAACTCGATGACACAGTCGTCTGAGGCGTATACTGGCGCTGGAAGGAGGGATACAATCAGTAAAAGAAGTGCAATTCGGATGATCTTTTTCCGGTTCATGGTTCACCAAGCCGCCCGACAGGTTCGGTCAGAAGGAACGATTCCGCCTCGATCCTCTTTTTCAGTTCGTCTGCAAGTCTGATCGCGCCATTCCGGTCTGAGTGGCGCAGGATGACCGGGATCGTCCTGCCATGTAGGGGGATCGCCCCCATCTCGGCGATAAATGCCCCGCCAGTGCATACGGAGACGCAGTGCCCGCAATTGCAGCAGAGATCATCTACGATCTCGCCTCCGGCGAATGCGCCGGCAGGACACTCTACGTTGCAGGCGGCGCAGTTAATGCATCTCGATTCATCGAACGCTACCCGCAAGTCCGAACACCAGACCTGCGAGTAATCGGTTCTTCCGATCTCGCTTCTCGTCCGGACGTCCATGATCGGGAGTTCGATCTCGCTGTCGAGCCGGGACGCTCCGGACAGTATCTCTTCGTTCAGGATCGGTATCGGCACTGCTATGGAATTGATGACATCGGTACCTGCGGAGGTCGCGAACCCTCCGATATACGATCCATCCATCTCATGCATATCCGCCGTCAAGGAGAGATTCCGCCTCGCAGGCGTGCTTCTCGTGCCCTCCCCGATCACATAGCCGATAGCGCCGTTCATCAGGACTCTCGTGCCGATTCCGATGGTGCCAAGGTCTTTTTCGAGCGGATTTAACTCGCCGCAGCCGCCAAACGCCGCTCCCCCAAAGTCTCCTCCGAAATCGGCAACAGAGAAGATCGATGGGACCTGCTCTCCCGGGTTTACGAATGCGGAGTAATTCCGGTATGCGCTGCGGGTTGTGAGCATACGTGCATAAGGGATGTTATCGATACTCAAGGTTCTGATGATCTCTTTTCCCGGGGTCCCCACCACCACCTCGATCTCTGCCCCCCGGATCAGGTCATGGAAGAGATGCCCGCCCCCGTATCTGGCGTCTCTCTGTGCTGTTCCGTGAATGATCAGATCAACGATGCCGAGACGCTCGTTCGGACATGGACCTGTATTTGCCGGCACGCCATTTAAGGAGATCCGCTCTGCACGGGAGAACACTCCGGGACCCGCGACAGGAAAGGACAATATGGAGAGAGTTCCGCTCATGATGCCCCTTGTTGCGGTGGTGACGACATCGACGTCACCTGCGCCGATGGACTCGCCTGCCCGGACGAGATCGCAGAGTTCCTTTGCGGTCAGGACGATCACGTCGTGATCTCTTATTTTCCGGTTGATCTCTGCGATCGTTTTCATGGGTTTTTAGAAGATGGTTTGATCAATATGTATGCGTGATATGCATGCCCGAATCGATGAATTGGGTGGGGACGGTGCTTTGTTTTTTTCACCGTGCTTCTTCCATTACTTTCTCCGGCGTCAAAGCATTCACTTTGTATTTCCTGAGCTTTCAGTATTATACCTATCTTCGCTTGCGGTTAATTCCTGTTTTTTCCTTCCACACTTCTCTGAAAACCGGGATTTCACCGGTATCCTTGTATTGCTTGTACAATTGCCAAAACTCTTCGTTGGCTTACCTTCTGCACGACTGCGATCGATTTGCTGGATTTTCCACGATCCATTTCCCTTTATGATCCACCGGATCTTTCTTTGACCCGAGCTTTCCCATATAGCTCAATTCTGCTCGGGTCACTCCAGAACCAATGGTAAAATGCGTTTTCTGCGGCGATTAAATTTGTGTTATTCGTCCGGGGCGTGTGCATTCTCAATCTTATGTGCTTTTATTCAGAATCAGAACTATAAAGTGCTTTCAATACCGCCAACGCAGATATAAATGGTGCAAACCTCACGAATGGTGCAGATGCCCTGTAGATGTGGATTGTCTGTGTAGAAAACATACGGATTGTTGGATAGTGTCTCAGCCATCATTTGGTTTGGAGGGGTACCTGCCCATGGCGAAATCATTTCGGGAAATCACAGAAATTATTGTAACCAGAAAACAATAAAAAGTCACAGATTGTGGGCGAAAAGCATTTATGTGATCAGGTTGGTATGGCGCGTAACATCCCGGAGATGATGTTATGATCAGGCATATTCTCATGATCGGATCCCGTACTGTTCTGCGAATGATGCTCATCGCGGGCACGCTGGCTGATGCCGTGCCTGCCGCGGGCGCCCGTGTGGGGGCAGCATGACCCGCCTGCTGCTGGTGGCTGCGGCGGTCGTGCTGGTGCTTGCGGCGGGCGTGGTGTCGGGCGCTGGTACGCCGATTCAGACGGCGATTGATGGCGCAAGGGTTGGGGATACGATTTACGTGCATGCCGGGACGTATGTCGAG
>JAUWHQ010000079.1 GCA_030605805.1 Methanosarcinales archaeon
GTCACTCATCTTCGCGTTTCAGTACCCTGACATGATCGCCACGGATGGTTACCGGTATCGGAACCATCGCCTCGAACAGCTCGACTGTGATCTCTTCACGCGCCTCATCGACCCGTTTTACCCTCGCTTTCTCTCCCTTAAACGGTCCTGCTATGAGTTCCACGATATCATCGACTGATATGCCGGTAACGGTCGGTTTCGGCGTTAGGAAGTGCTCCACTTCTTCGATGTGGGTGGTGCCCTGTATCAGCGATCTGGCATGGGGCACCATCTGAACCACCTGGTTGAGTTCGTCGTATTCGCCTGCCTCGACCAGCAGGTAACCGCGCAGTTCATCGGGCGCAAGGATCGAGCGCACATCAAAATGCTCTCTCCGTGCAACCTGCTCAAGCATATTCGCAACCGAACGTTCCTGATTCGCAGTGGTTTTCACCACATAAATTGTTCCTTCGCTCATAGATACACTTCCGTAAGCGTCTCGTGGATCGCGCCTTTCAGCGCAAGCGTGCTCTTCTTCAGTTTGATCGCATCCACAGTCATCGTCCCGACCTCGATCGTTGATTGACGTTCTATGATGCCAACAAGTTTCATTCGTTGGTCCTTTGGGATGTTCTTTACCCGCGCAATGGTTGCATGTGGGGTGAATGCACGCCTCTCTTTCTTAAATCCGAGTGGCTTTAGCGCCCGTTCTACTTCTGCATGCAATCTACTAAAAGCCTCTTCCGATCCTGCGCCAACATATACCACCCGGGCATAACTCGGTTTTGGGAATGCACCGACTCCGTGAACCGTTGCGGCAAATGGCTTGCACTCGATTCCGGAAAGCGCATCCCCGATATCAGGGATGCTCTTCTCCGGAACATCGCCAAGAAACTTCAGCGTGATGTGAACCTGCTTTGGGTCCACGAGTTTTACATTTACGCCTGCAAATTCCTGCTGGATCTCTGCGATTGTGTCAACAAAAGATTCTGGCAGGTCAACGGCAATGAATGTCCTGATCATGAAAGTCACCTCAACCGGATCTAGTTGATACCGCTAATATCATACCGCTAATATCTTAAACTATTGCGCCCCGAAGCTCATCTCCCGCTACTTCTGCGGTATTCGAGCAGCACGAGGATTGACACAATAAATACGCATCCGAGCAAGAACCACACGCCCGGATGGGCTCCGAGCACCTGCGAGAGATCGATTGAGGATGCGCCCATATCGGCACCCTCCGGCACAGGCGATGTTATGGGCATCGATTCTGTTACCGGCAGCAGGTCAATCGGTGCGGGCGTGCCGGCTGCCGTGGCGCCGATCTCGAGTGCCTCCTGCACAGATACCTCCTGCACGGCAGAAGCCGCATCAGTGACATTGGCAGACACCGCTGCATTCTCTGCAAACGCCGCATCCACACTGCCTCCTTTCATCAGCGGCGCCGGCGTGGATGCGGGCGCGGGCACTGGTGCCGGAACGCCCGGTCCGCGGGCACCTCCTGCCAGATCCACCAGCGTATCCTGCGTGCCCATATATGCCGGCTGGTACAACCACTCGATGATCGCTGATAGTCCTGTCGCACCGAGCAGCACGGCAAGATACCTCTGTAAAATATCGGCAACGGATTTTTTATCTGTTTTATCAGGCACAACGACGATTAACTTACGCATCGGTGCGTAAATCTTGATCTTCCGCCCTTTGACGCTCCACTTTGTTTCTTTCACTTTGATGAGCCCTGAGTCGATCAGCGCATCCAGATTGTATTTGGTGGTTGTGAGCGGTATCTCCAGTTCTTCGGCGATATCTGTGGCTGACATCGGCTTATCTGCGAGCAGTTCGAGCACCTGCCGTGCAGAATCGTTTGAGAGCACCTTTGTGACCTTCTTTGATTCTTCGCCGAGCGGAAGGATCAGCACCTTCTCATCAGCATCGTTGTCGGGTTGCATATCATGTACGTCTGCGCCACCCTTGAAACACTTTTTCATAGCTGCGGATCGAATCGAAGTCAACAAAATGTTTATGAATGAAGCAGCACTGATGAATTTACCATGAAGGGTAAATGTCTGACTCGGGGAATGGTTGTTTTGATCGTTTCAGTGGTCATCATCGGCTGCATCGACCAGAAACCGGTTCAGCCAGAGCAGGCAGTAGGAGAGAAACCGATTCTCAAGACAGAACCGATCGATCTATCAGGCGTTGCAACAGAACAGATGGATTTTGCCGAAGGTTATTCATTACATGCACTGGAAATCCCCCTGGATGTTCCACAGTACGATTTACCACTGAAGACAGACCAGATCTCAAATTACGATTCATTTTCAAGGAAAATCCCGATCAGCAACGGTGCTCTGAGTTTGCTGGAAGAAAACGGCTTTGTTGTGATGGAAAACCCGTTCAATCAGAAAGAAGAAGATATCATCCAGCCTTATGACACGCTCAAGGATAACGAGATACCGGTCTTCATCACCTCTGATTCGCTGCTCCACCTCTACCACATCCAGTTCGATGAGACGCTGCGTCAGATCGAAGAAAGGGAATTTTATGACCTGATCTGGGAGATCAGCAAAGAACCGCTGAACGATTCGATAGAACAGTACGAAAACGCCGGCGAGAATAGCGAGCTGAAAGAAGCATCGAGGCGGAATGCCGCGTACTTTGCAGTCGGATTGTGCCTGCTTCAGCCACGACCCGAACAGGTCTGCCAGAGCGAACGTGAATGGGAATGCACTGATGCTTACTTCAAGAAAGAGGATCCGGATCGGTATACTTTTGAGCTTCCCCCATTTGTCAGGGATGATGCCGAAGCCGAACTGGGGTTGATAGAAGCGCACGCAGGGTTCGCAGGATCCCCTATTTTCATCTACAAAGAAGATTACTCCCAGTATGTCCCGAGAGGGCACTACACCAGATCGGAAAAGCTGAAGAATTACTTTAGAGCGTTTATGTGGTACGGAAGGATGAGTATGCTGCTCAAGGGCGGGGAAAATGCACTTGTCGGGGTAGAGGACGCAAGAATCCAGACGATGGGTGCCTGTCTGATAGCATCCGAATTTGCCGGGAATCAGGAGCTGAAAAGTAAATGGGACCGGATTTATTCGGTGACAGCCTTTTATGTAGGGTTATCCGATGATCTGGGACCTTATGAGTACCTGAAAGCGATGGATTCTGTTTTTGAAAGTTCATTTAGCCCTGAAGACTTAAACGAAGAGAGTATGGGAAAATTGAAGGCGGAACTGGCAGAATACAGAGATCCGAAGATCTATGGCGGTACCGGGGATTGCGTGATATTGCCGCCGTTTTCCCCGGAACAGGCGGACGAATGTCTTGAAAACACCAAAGGGTTCAGGCTGATGGGGCAGCGGTTCATTCCTGATTCGTATATGTTCACGAATCTGGTCGGCGCATACACAGGCGTTTATCAGGGAGACGGGCAGCCATTCACGCTTATTATCGATGGATCGGGGAGCTCGGTCAGGGGATTTCCCCGCGGGCTTGATGTGATGGCGCTTCTTGGATCAGACCGGTCAAGAGAGTTGCTGGACGAACTGGACGATTCTAACTACAAGAGATACGATGAGGCATATAGGGAATTGCACGATGAATTCGATTCGTTCAGTGAGGCTGAATGGAACAAAAACCTCTACTGGGCATGGTTGTTTGCGCTAAAACCCCTGCTCGATGATTATGGTGAGGGCTATCCGACATTCATGCAGACCCGGGGCTGGCAGGATAAGGAGCTCACCACCGCTTTAGCCTCGTGGACCGAACTTCGGCACGACACGATCCTTTATGCCAAGCAGAGTTATACCATGAAAGCTACGGCGATGCCGATACCACCCGAAGAAAAACCGGTTGTCGGGTACGTTGAACCGGTTCCTGAGTTTTATAACCGGTTGCTGGCGCTAACGAGGATGACAAACAGCGGTCTGGGCGAGATGGATGTTCTGGACAGTTCGGCAAAGTACAGACTGGAGAATCTGGAAGAGATACTCGAAAGACTCGTTGATATCTCGTCAAAAGAACTGAAAAACGAGGAACTGACCCAGGATGATTACGACTTCATCAAGAACTTTGGCGACAATCTGGACGGCGTGATCAGCGATGTCGATGACCGGGCGAAGAAGACGACGATCATCGCTGATGTGCATACCGAGAGCAACACAGGTCAGGTTCTGGAAGAGGGCGTGGGATACGTTGATCTGATCGTCGTTGCATACAAACTGCCTGATGGGAGGATCCTGATCGGAGCAGGTCCGGTTATGACTTATTACGAGTTCAAGCATCCCATGGGCGACAGACTCACCGATGAAGCGTGGAGAGAGTTGCTGAAGAGCAATCCACCTCAGAAACCGGAATGGACATCGAATTTCGCTGAAAACCCGTAAAGTCAGCACATAATCCCGTGATGCATCAGCGCGCTCAATACCTGCTCCCCCGGGTGGGACTGCCACGAGAAGATTTTGGCTCTCTGCTAATTCGCGTTGCACACACCCTTTCACTCTTCCAGAGGATCCGGTTATGGTAAGGAAAATTAAACCACAGAGGGCACAGAGGAACACAGAGAGTTGTTATTTTTCTCTTTCGATCCCTCTGTGCACTCTGTGTCCTCTGTGGTTTTCCGAAACATTATTTCGAAGATATAAAAAGTCTCCGGGGTTTTTGTCACTGCAACGCGAGATATCAAAGACCCAAGATTTTAGGGAGCCCGGGATTTACCGAGATGCGGGGCGAGCTTAAACCGGTGAACCGGTCGCTTGAAACGCTTCCGGAGCGGACATGCCATGGCGTTTAAGGACGTGTAGGGTAGACGATTTTTCGTGGAGGGCTCAAGTTTTCCGTATCACCCGTATCACTGGCGCAAGCAAGCAATGTCCGGCGGGTTTTGTGAGCTCGATTGGGGACACGGCGCCACGGGCAGATTTTTTGCGGTTTCATGCATGCGGCACACAAGTCGTGTTTGCATCATCACAATCTTTTTGGAATTTTTGTTTTTACGAACAGATTTTTCGATCATGCCATAACCACGCATATTTCCCAACCCCGCACACGCCAGAGCGAATCGTTTATATATGTCATAATGGTAATGAGATTATTGTAAGCAATCTCAAGGAGCGAGATGATGACAAGAATACTGCACGTACAAACTGTACTAACCGAAGACGACCTCGAAGCCCTCAAGGAGAAGACAGGCGAGACGACGACCAAGGACGCGATTACAACAGCAGTTGAGCATTATCTCAGCTGCCCATATACAGATGCTGGAGATATGTGGGCAGAGAGATTGAAGAAGACCATCCAGCAACGAGCCGAGTAATTAACACAATTACTAACGGGGGTTAGTATTATGACAACAAGAACAAGGAACTTTAGAAAGGAAGAAGAAGCGGTATCGCCAGTCATCGG
>JAUWHQ010000245.1 GCA_030605805.1 Methanosarcinales archaeon
AATACTCGCAGCAGACCTATGTGAGGACCTCGGGCTTCATCTCCCGGATCTGTCTGATGATACGGTTCAGATGCTGAAGGGAGTGCTTCCGGCGATTGCAACGCCTGCAAATCCTCTGGATACAGCGGGAGATGCGAGCTACGATCTTTTCAGGAATGTTGTGGAGATCGTGCTCTCTGATCCGGGCATAAACGCTCTTTTGGTGATATACGTCCACGCCGAAATGGTGGACCCGTGCATACCGGCAGAGGCACTGATCGATGCGAGAAGGCGATGTGATAAACCGGTCTTGGCATCCTGGATCGGAGGAAAAGGTCTCGGGACGGCGGTAAAACTGCTAAAAGAGAACAGGATACCCAACTATCCCATGCCAGAGCGTGCGGTAGTCGCATTGAATAATCTGGTACGCTACAAAAGGATTTTGCAGAATAAATGAAGATATTAACCGAACACAAGTCAAAGAAACTTCTGGCAGAGTACGGGATACCAGTAACAAGGGAAGCTGTGGCAAAGAAGAGGGAAGATGCGCTTTTGCTTGCAGACGAGATCGGGTTTCCTGTTGCCATGAAGATCTCATCTCCGGATATCGCGCATAAACATGACGCCGGGTGCGTTCTTCTTGATGTGGAGCGGCGGGATGTGGGTGCTGCATTCGAGACGCTGCTGGAAAATGCGAAGAAATACGCGCCGGACGCAATAATCGATGGAGTTCTCGTCCAGGAGATGGTGCCGCGTGGAACCGAGATCATCATCGGGATAAAGTATGACCCGCAGTTCGGTCATGCTGTGATGTTCGGGCTCGGCGGCGTGTTTGTTGAGGTGCTCGAGGATGTCTCGTTCCGGATAGTTCCGCTGAAGGAGCGGGATGCGATCGAGATGATCGAGGAGATTAAAGGACGCTCCATCTTAGCCGGATGTGAGATGGGATCGATCGTCAGTACGATATTAAAGGTATCTGAGATGGCTGCAAAGGAGGACATACTCGAACTCGATATCAACCCGCTCATCGCGTGCGAGAAAGGGGTGGTGGCTGTGGATGCCCGTGCGATACTTGAGGGATGAGCTCCTTGATTCTCCATCGATTAAACCCCCGGGCAGGTATCAGGCGGGTCCCCTGCCTCGATCGGGTGTTCACAACTCGCCTCTCGCCCGGAGATAGTACAGTTCGAGTCCTGCAAGAAGCATCACAAGAACGGTCAGAAATGCCCACAGCTCCTTCTCGACTTCAGCCCTGACCGTATCAGGCTCGGGCGCGCGTGCCTCCGCTGACATCGGATCCATGGAGAGATTAGACTCATCCGGGTCATATAAATTTGCAGCAATCGCCATATCACCGATCTGATAGCCGCCAACCTCATCAAAGAGCAGGTTATCCGTGGTAACCGCTCCGGAAGGCGTGTCCACTTCCTGTCGCCCAGCCATGGGATACGTTCGCCCTGTCCTGACGTTGTACGCATCGATCTCGAGAACCCCGCTCAGCCAGTCCACGATCTGCCTCCAGAAGATCGGATAATCGACTCTCGTGTGAAAATCATTCCATGACGAGTCCCCTTCGCCGAACCCGAAGTAAACAACGGTGCCAGCGCCCTGCTTGCGGTACGAAAGCATCGGAGAGCCGTCGCCTGCGACCACGTTTGTGACCGACCCCTCAACCAGCCCTGCCCTGAGATGTTTGCTCACTAAAATGTCCTCAAACGCCACGTCTCCTATGAATTCACTGACCATCTCCGTATTCAGCACCGTGGACCCTGCTTTTCCGGATATCTGCACAGGTAGCAGGTTGTTTGTGTCGATCTCGCCGAGATCGGCAGATGCAAGGATCACCAGTCCACCACCTGACCCGGCAAACGTTGCAAGATCACTGAACGTTCCCGGAAGCAGCGAATTCTTTGTGATGTTTCCGACCACAACGATGTCGTAATCATCAAACGATGGGAGGACCGGTGGTTTTACGATCGAACATTCGGTGTCTGAGAGTGAACTAAGCGCGATCTTCGCTGGCGGGTTTTTATTTTCGCTGATGAAGAGAATCTTTCGCTCTGCGATCTCAGGAATTGCGATATATGCGCGATCATCGACAGCCAGTGAGTCTTTGTGCTTCAGGACGACGACTGTGGCACCAGGCGTGAGATCAGTGAGTGCAAAGAGGTCTGTTGAGTATGGGGGTATTGTTTTGCTCTCCGAGAGGATTTTTTTACTATTGCGGAATACTTCAATCGGTACGGTCTCTGTATCTCCCATATAACTCTTGATATTGCAGATGTAGTCGTATTTGTCCCCTTTCCGCTCAAGTCTGCCGTATACGATCCCGATGTTGTCTGCATCGTGCCCGACCTGCTTGAATGTTACATCGATGCCAGCAGCGTTCGCAAGCATCTTTGATGTCGATATCGAGTCGTCGCTGACATCAACACCCGAGAAATCAGAGATCACCACGATTGCACCCGTCTCATCCTCGATTATGCTCTTTGCAAGGAGCATCGCGCCCCCTATGTCTGCTGCGGTCGCACCCGGCTGGACCCGCTGCAGAACAACCTTCGCATCAGACCGGCTGCCGCCCGTAAGCGCGACGATCGGGACGTTCTTTGCCAGAATGATGCTCGTCTTTCCGCCGGCGAACTTTTCTGCAACATTCGTTGCCAGATCGAACCTGCTCGCCCCGGATGCGCCCGAACCGGAACCCGTTGCCTGCATCGATGCGGACGCGTCAAGGATGATCACCGTATGATCAGCGCGCACAGTCTCGGTCACAACAAGATACGGAGACGCCATCGCAAGCGCAAGCAGGATTAAGAAGAGGAGTTGCATGAGCATCAACGGATCCCTGATGAATTTCTTCAGCATCGTCTGATATCGGTGCTCTTTGCGCTCCATATCCAGAATAAACATCAGCGACGGGATTTTTATGTCCCTGGGCTTTGGCTTAATCAGATACAGGATTATGATCGGAATGATGCTTGAAAGAGCAAGAAGTGCCACCGGATTTGCAAACGGCATCCCAATCACCTGATAATTGCTATTTAGCCTTCACTGCCTCGAAGAATGCCTCGAATATGGACGTGTTCGTACCAAACGAGAAAAAATCCGCCCCGATATGATTGCAGGTCTCCTTCACGGCTCCGAAATGATCATCGAGCAGTTTTCGGTACTCCTGTTTCAGTCTTGGGCTGATGTATGTCTTTTTGATCTCGTTCGTCTCCATATCATGCAGCTTTGCATCGCCCTCGATCGTGAGGTCGTATTCAGCCGGATCAAAGACCGAGATCACGATCAGATCGTTATGTGCGAGCCGGTATAATCCAGCCCGTATCGAGTCGATATCGCATAAAAAATCAGATATGACGATGACAAGCGATTTTGACCGGATCATCTTCTCATACTGCTGGATGCAGTGGTCAAATCTCGTTTCCCCCTGCAACCCGAGGTGGTTTAACACGTCGATTGTGTGAAGCAGGTGACCTTTGCCACGTTTCGGAGGATTGATATCGATGTTCTCGGCAAACGGGGATATTGCGAACTTCTCATTCTCTCTTGTCACCATGTAACCGAATCCACACGCAAGCATCGCTGCGTAATCGAATTTCGTCGTGCCGTTACTTGAATAATCCATGCTTTTGCTTGAATCGATGAGTATGTGCGTGGTTACGCTCTTTTCTTCCTCGAATTTGCGTATATACAGTTTTTCTGTCCTGCCATACACCCGCCAGTCGATCGACCTGATGTCATCGCCAGGCATGTACTCACGGTACCCCACGATCTCGATGCCCCTGCCCTGCAGCACCGCACGCCGGCTGCCGGCATACACGTTCGATACCCGCTTGCGCAGCATCAGCGAGAATCGGTTCAGCTGGTTAAAGAACTCGGTATCGATCATTCTGATCTATTATGGGGCTTTGGATGTGATAAATGTTAACCTGCATGCCACCCCCGCCAGGGAATGGTGCTGACCCGGTCGTAGCGGTAGCAGTAAAGAGCGTAATTAAGAACAGGGGTAAGAGAACAGCTGGAATTGATGGCGCGAAGTGGACAACACCGAAAGGCACTATGTAGCCGCGCACGAATAACCTGTACATTTAAGGCAATACCTCTCGAAACTACTTCTTACCAACCCATTTCACCACAAAATTCGCAATCTCTGTGCCCTCCGTGTCCTCTGTGGTTCAATCTATGAGATAATCTAAAGAATATATCATAAGAAATAAAACCACAGAGAGCACAGAGGGACACAGAGAGGGGTTTTTTGGAGTCGCAGAATATGTCCACGAAAAAGTTGATTTTGTTCAACTTAATT
>JAUWHQ010000088.1 GCA_030605805.1 Methanosarcinales archaeon
ACGCCGAGGGTGAGATTCGAACTCACGAGGGCGTTATCACCCACACGCTTTCAAGGCGATTATATCGTTCCAGGCGTGCGCCTTACCGCTAGACTACCTCGGCTTTTGTGATCCATCCTTTCGGATATGTGCCCGTTTCCATGAGCACTCTTGATGTCCGCACCGCAATGCCGGTCTTTGCACGAAGCATCTCCTTATCAGACATGCATGCGATGCCAAGCGAGACCGCCTCGCCTGTCCGGGTGTACACCGCGACCGTATCACCGCTCCCGATGCCTTTTGACAGCGTCAGCAGCCCGGGCGCGGCAAGCGACGCGCCATGGCATATCGCATCCACAGCGCGGTCACGAATCGTGACCCGCGGCAGATGTGTGAGCGCTCGTTCGACCGGATATATCATGCGACGTATAGCGGTTTCATCTCCACTTTCATTCCAGATGACATAAGCATCGCGGAGGTCGTGCAGCGTGACCAGATCGCTTTCATCGAACGGACCGGCTTTTGTTCTGCGCAGTTCTGCCTCATGCGCACCGACACCAAGAGCGATGCCGATGTCATGACACAGTTTGCGGATGTAGGTGCCGGCTTCGCAGCCGACTGTGAAGAGCACTTCTCTATCTTCAATCTCTTCGATTCGGATATAATAAACGGTTCGCACCCGGAGATTCCGTTTGACCGCCGACTTGACCGGCGGGCGCTGGTAGATGCGCCCTGTGAACTCTGTGCACACCTCCCTGATCCTCTCCTCAGGAACCGGGTGGTGCAGGTGCATGAGGCAGACGTACTCCTTTGGTGCAAGGAGCAGCGCTTTCACGACCTTTGTGGCACTTCCAAGCAGGATCGGGAGCACACCTGTGACCTTCGGGTCGAGCGTCCCGCTGTGCCCTGCTCTTTGGATATTCAGTATCCCTTTGACCCATGAAGCCACCTCGTGGCTGGTCGGACCGTACGGTTTATCGAGATTGATTCCCCCCCGGTCAAACAGTTCCTCGATCGGTCGATCTTCCGGAATGCAGCCATATCGCTGATCGGTCAGGTCATGCGCTTTTACAAGGATGCTTGCGGGTTGCTTCGTTATGGTATCTGAAAAGGAGTTCGCATTCATATATGAAAAAATATATGTGAAGACGTTATCGCTTGTGCCGCATGCTTCTTCTGAGCTTCTTGAGTTTATGCTTTCTCATCTTTGCGCGTTTCTTCTTCTTTGGTGTTCCCATATCTTATCAACATCCTTGGTCTCGAGCATCAATCGATTAGTTGTGAAGTATACTCAAATGTCTTCATCCTTAAAGATGCTTGCTGTATCGGTAGTTGGGGGAGTGTCCTTGCTATTTCCAAAACCGGCAGATCCGGGTGGTATGCCCGGATCCGCGCCATTCACCTGTTCGTGACCCGAATTGCTGCGGATGGTATAGATGATGGAGATGCGGACGATATCAACGAAACATTTTGGGGCGGCTAATCCTCGGCTACGCAGGAGAGCGCTACCAAAATCGCGTTTTGGTGAAGCGCGCGGATGAATAATCGAAGGGAAGGACTAAAACACAATAGTCCACCCCGATCCGGAAGCGTCCTTCTTCGTATAGCTTACTCCGTCCACCTTGAGCCCGTTCTGATCGAGCAGCGTGATAATCCCGCCCTTGTTGGGGAGCTGTACATCTTCGCCTGATAACGTGAGCCCGAGGGGTTCATTCAGATCGTTGTCATGACCCGGGGCGTCATGTGGCAGGGGCTTCATCAGGGTGGTGTCAAAGCAGTTCCCTCTGATGTAGTCAAGCGCAACGGTGCCCCGGCTCGGACGGGAGTTCGTGAAAACCCGGGGGCAGAGACTCAAGTTCAGTTATCATCGGATGGTCAAAGTTCTCATCCACGTAATGCAGCAGTTCTGACGGCGCCACCTTCGATTTAACATTAATAGCGATGCGGTGCCGCAGATCATCATCGACGATCAGTATCTGGAAATGGGGACTCTACCCCATTCCGTCTCTGCTGTCGATCGCTTTTCCTTTCAGTGCCCCATAGTTCGCAAGTGGCATGGTTGGCATCACCTCTTGGCTCTTTGGCAATCTGCGTTACACAGATCTCACCAATAAATAAAGTAAATGAGAAATACCTAAATTATAGTGACTTTTTACTGCTTTCCGATTACCACCCCTTCCCTTAGTTCTATTAACCGCGGATGCACGCAGATAAACGCAGATACCCGGTTAACAAATCTGCGTTCATCCGCGTTTATCTGCGGTTCATTATATTTTTCCACTGACCGGAAGAACTCTGCAAAACCGATACCCAGGTGCCTGAATAGATGGTTAATCGGATAGGGCTCGGGTGGGACGGTCACGCAAGATACCAGAGAGCCACTTTATCCGCATAAACTAAATCATAATCAAGGAAGTATATATATTTATTTATAGCACGGCACTCGTGATCGCCGTTGCCATCGGAATCACGGGAATGCCTGCAACGACGCATCCTGCCACGTACCCCGCAATCGCGCCCGTATTCAGAAAAGGCAGTCCTGCCTGCGGCTTCCCCCCCATCACAACGATCATCAGCACGACGTATCCGATAAGCGTACCGATCGCCGCAAGAACCGCGGGAAGAGCGACCCCTCCGAGCAATGGTAACTGCAACGCCATGCATTCGGCAGGGAGGAATATGCTGGCTGATACTACAAGGATCGTGGGCATCACCGCATCGCCAAGCCCCATGAAATATGCGCCGCGTTCTCCACCATCCTCTGCCGCAAAATCCTGCTTGATGAATGAGTATTCCCGCCGCTTCGGAATCACAAAGAGGATCGGTGCATGTAGCTCCATCACGCCCTCGGCGAGCGTGATCATGTGTTTTGTCTTGTAAACCGAGATGATGTCGTAGATCGTGAGAAGGATTAGCAGGATGAGGGTTGGAAGGATCGCGAGCGATATCCCGATGATTGCGCTTGCGCCCGCTCCGACGATGACTCCTGTGATATCAACCACGTACCACTCAGGAAACTTATACAGAAGTACGGTGAGTGCTGCTGTCAGGAGGAGGGACGGTATGGCGCCTATGAATGTGACAAAGACGTAATACATGGTTGCTGCTACCGCAAACAGCAGGATCGCGTGGAGGATGTACTTTTTGTTCGTCTTGATCACGAAGAGAATGAATGCCGTAAACAATAGTATGAGTATAATATAATACACCGGATTCCAGACCGATGACGGGTTTTCGAATGCTTGCATCCCTTCTGCCTCCATCGGACTCGCCATTGTCAGCGCAAGCACCTGCACGATGACGATGAATCCAGCCATGCCGATGAGCGGGAGATATTCTGATATCTGTTTCACATTATCGACTTGGAATGCTGTGTTTGTAAACCTATTGGAAGAAACAGTAGTTTTTGAATACCGCTACTTCCGAATAGCTGCTCCACTGCGCTCACAGACCGTATCTGAAATTCGTATGATCATTCCTCGCCATCCGACTCCCGGATCAAGGAAGGTTGGGTGGCTTTTCCACCTTGAACACCCGGTCATTCTCCCTGACCCGGTCCAGCACGCCCAGACCGACTTCTAATCCTTTTTCTGCCTCCAAAATGAATTTTCCAGCCTTCATCAGCGATCCCACCTCCTGCTCAAGATATGTGGTGGTTCCCTCGATGATGATTCTGTCTCCTACCGCCATGCCCTGTTCAAGCAGCCTCACAGCCGCAGCGCACTCTTTTGGGAAATAGTTGATCACCACGCCAACCGCCTGCCTCTGTACTGGTGAAGCGTTCATGTCAGACTCGTAACCAAGCCCATCAGGACCAGGCACCCCGAAATAGAAGCCTGTGGAAAATCCCCGGTTATATTCCAGTTCCAGCCGTCCTTTCAATTCCTGTGCCTGCGTAGGCGTGTATGATCCATTCTGGCAGGCATTCAGCGCTTCGCGGTAGCACTCCGACACAGCA